>CAZNOS010000026.1:7929-12175 GCA_964574775.1 Candidatus Woesearchaeota archaeon
AAAAAAATATGGGAATATTAGGTGATGAAAATTTTAATCCTCGAGATCAAATAGATAAAGAATTAGAGGAAATCATAAAAAAGCAAGCTGCCAGAATAAAGGTTATCGGGGTTGGCGGAGCTGGTAATAATACTATTTCTAGAATGCGTGAAGTTGGAATAAAGGGAGGAGAAATTATTGCAATTAACACAGACGCACAAGATTTATTATACACAAATTCAGATCATAAAATATTAATTGGAAAAGAAATCTCTAAGGGTCTCGGCGCTGGTTCAAATCCAAGAGTTGGTGCAGAGGCAGCAAAAGAACAGGCTTCTGAAATAAAAAAAGCTTTAGAAAATTGTGACATGGTCTTTATTACGTGCGGTCTTGGTGGTGGAACTGGAACGGGCGCAGCTCCAGTAGTTGCTGAAATAGCTAAAAAACAAGGCGCACTAACAATAGGAGTCGTAACTCTTCCATTTACAGTAGAAGGCAAAAAAAGAATTGAAAATGCGATGGACGGTTTAGAAAGAATGGAGTCCTTAGTAGATACGTTAATAGTAATTCCAAATGATAAATTATTAGAGCTAGCACCAGATTTACCGCTACCGACGGCATTTAAGGTCGCAGATGAAATTTTAACAAACGCAGTAAAAGGGATTACAGAACTAGTAACTCGTTCTGGCCTGGTCAATTTGGATTTTGCAGATATTAGGGCAGTAATGTCTGGCGGCGGAGTTTCGTTAATAGGAATGGGCGAATCTGATTCATCAAATAGAGCAGAAGAGGCCGTGGAGCATGCACTTAATAATCCATTATTAGACGTCGACATTTCCAATGCTTCGGGTGCACTGATTAATGTTCTAGGTGGAAACGATTTGACATTAGAAGAGTATAAAACAGTCGTGGGAATTATTGGCGAAAGGCTTTCACCAGAAGCGAGAATAATTTCAGGAGCGCAAATTTCAAAAGACCTAGAGGGCTCAATAAAAGTTATGCTAATAATTACTGGAGTAAAGTCGGCGCAAATTTCCGGAGAAAGAAGACCAGTAGAACAACAAAGGAAGGAATCTATGGAAGAAGAGTTAGAAATAGAATTTATAGACGATAATGCAAAGTCGGAAGATGAGGACAAGTAATAGCACAATTTAAAAATACATATTTCTTAACTTAATAATGGAAGAACAAAAATCAGGATTGAGCAAAACAAAAAAAATTGTACTTTGGACAAACTCTCATTTTCAGCAATATAAAAGAGTTTGGAGATTATTGAAGAAACCAACAGCGCAAGAGTTTAAGCTCATTGCTAAGGTTACGGCAATAGGATTATTAGTCGTAGGCGCAATAGGATTTTTGTTTTCGCTAGTTATAAAAGGCGCACTTAGTGGACTATTCAAATAATAGTAAGTTTTAAAAACCCACCAAAATAGGTATGAATATCTACTTCTTATTTTTTAAGAACGTAGTTGGCGAGCGATTCGCTCGAATGATGATTGCAAAACAACAAACATCTTCGGCATTTCACGAATGCAAATCGTGAGGAAAAAAATGAACCTAGACACAGAAGAATTTGATTATCTCGATGATGGAAAAAGTAAGACAGAGGCAGTTGTAGAGTCTTTGCCGCAAATAAAAGTAAAACCAAAACCAATTGTCGTCGAAGAAGAAAAAGAAGAACAACCAGGGGAAGTAAAATTTGAAACAGATTCCTTAATTTTTATCGTTAAAGTTACAACAAATAAAGAATCAAAAGCAATTGAATTAATCGCAGAAAAAGTAAATAAAAAAGGAATTAATATTTATTCTATTGTTAGACCAAACGGATTAAGAGGCTATATAATTTTAGAATCACCAGACAAAGAAAACGCAGAAGAAGCGGTTTTTAATTTGCCATACATTAAGGGAATTATACCAAAACAAATATCATATGAAGAAATAAAAAAAATGATAGAACCAAGAGCTTCTGATGTTAAAATCGAAAAGAATGATATTGTAGAGATTATTTCAGAATCTTTCAAGAATGAAAAAGCCAAAGTTATTAGGGTTGATAAAACAAAAGGAGAGGCTGTCGTTTCATTGCTTGGCGCGATTGTTCCAATTCCAGTTACTGTTAAGCTAGATAATTTAAGAGTTATAAGAAGAGAGGAAGATCAAAATTCTGGAGAAAAGGCGGAGGGACAAAACAGTTAGTTTTAAAAACGACTGCTTCGAAATCAAAACATGGTAACAATAAAATTGCTTGTTGATGGTGGCGCAATGAAGCCAGGACCAGCAATTGCTCAGCAATTAGGCCCTATGGGAATTAACATGGGCAAAGTTCTTTCTGATGTAAATGCAGCAACTGCTTCTTTTAAGGGAATGCAGGTTCCAGTAAATTTAGATGTAGATGCGAAGAAAAAAACATTTACCGTTACTGTTTTATCTCCATCTGTTTCGGCATTATTAAAAAAAGAAATGGGAATCGAATTGGGTTCTGGCGAAAGAAAAAAAGTTCAAGTTGGAAATTTATCAATAGAACAGATTATTTCAGTTACAAAACAAAAACAACCAGGAATGCTTGCTAATAATTTTTTAGGTGCTTTAAGATCAGTAATCGGAAGCGCAATGGCAATGGGAGTTTTAATTGAATCTAAAGACCCAAAAGAAGTTTTACGAGAAATTGAAGACGGCAAATATGATAAGGAAATAAAAGCTCAAATAACAGAAGCAACTCCAGAAAAATTAAAACAACTCAAATCATTTTTCACAGAAGTTCAAGGTAAGCAACAAGCTGCTAAGAAGGCAGAGGAAGAAGCTAAGGCGGCAGAAGAAGCTGCAAAGGCTGCGGTAGCAACTGCAAAGCCGGTTGAGGGCGCTGCAGCAACTGCTCCAGTAGCAGGCGCAAAGGCAGCTGAAGCAAAACCAGCAGCAAAACCTGCGGCAAAGAAATAAGTTAATATTTATAAAACGACCTTTCATTAAAGGCTAATGGGGTTATGGGGTAACCTGGTTAGCCTACGAGGTTTGGGACCTTGTGATCGCGGTTCAAATCCGCGTAGCCCCATTTAAAGTAAAAAAGTAAAAATAAGCATGGGAGTAAAAACAAAAAAAATCGGTTCAGCCGGACGTTTCGGCGCAGGCTATGGAAAGCCAAAAGAAAGGCTTGTAGCAGTAGAAAAAAAGCAAAGAATAAAACAGGTTTGTCCATTCTGTAGTGGAAGAGCTAAGAGGGAAGCTAAGGGTGTTTGGAATTGTTCAAGATGTGGAAAAAAATTCGCCGGAGGGACATATCATCTTCATGCTTAAATTTAAATAAGCAAAAAGATTTTCTATAATATGGCTATATACAAATGTTTTCAATGTGAGAAAAAAATTAAGACAACAGAGTTGGATAAAAGATTTGCTTGTCCGCACTGTGGTTCAAGAATATTCTACAAACCAAGAACAAAAATAAAAACGGTAAAGGCAGAGTAATGGCAAAGGATTCTCATAAATGTGATAATGAAGAGTGTGAGTGTGATGAAGATTGTGGCGAAAATTGCGAATGCGAAAATCATGCGCCAAATCCAATGGATCAGTTTGACGACGAGACAAGAGCATCTATTCAAGAAATTCAAATCTTAGAACAAAATTTCGAACAACTAATGCAACAAAAACAATTATTTAATATGGAAATAAACGAAACTGATTTGGCATTAAAAGAAGTAGAAAAAGCAGACGGTGATTTATTTAAGATCGTCGGTGGACAGGTAGTGATTAAATCAACAAAAGAAAAGCTTTCAGCTGATTTGTCTCATAAAAAAGAAATTTTACAATTAAGAATGAAGAACATAGAAAATCAAGAAAAAGAATTCTCCGACAAAATGGAAGCTCTTCGGATAAAGATAATGGCGAAAATTTCGCGTTGAACAAAATAATTTTATTCTCGAATTACTACATCCCTTGAGAAATGCAAAATTTGAGCAGAAAATTTCGCGTTGAACAAAATAATTTTATTCTCGAATTACTACATCCCTTGAGAAATGCAAAATTTGAGCAGAAAATTTCGCGTTGAACAAAATAATTTTATTTTCGGATTGCTATACCTCCGACAGAATAATCAGCATTCTATTACAATAATATTTAAATACCCAATATGTCAGATTTAAATCATGGTGATGAACTTTTTCAAGAGATTGAAGAAAAGCGAAGGTGAGGAAACTGCCGATTTCATAGAAATCGATACAGGTTCTAAAGCAAGTGACTCAAAAGTCATGGTGAAGACTTTCGTTCTAAAGACCTATGA
>CAZNOS010000027.1:0-10754 GCA_964574775.1 Candidatus Woesearchaeota archaeon
TCGCTCTTTTGATTAAGCTTTTACTACCAGAGAAACAATGCATGATTACATTTTTCATTTTTTCGTCTTCTATAATTTCAATTGTTTCTAACTCTGCTTTTCTAGAGTGTATAACGACGGGTTTGTTTATTTTTTTTGCGAACGCTAGCATTTTCCGAAACATTTCTTTTTGTTGCACTGCTTGATTATTTTCTTCTTTAAAATCTAAACCGATTTCTCCAATACACAAGCAATATTCCTTGTTCTCCTCAATCCATTTTATTTCTGCGTCGATATCCTTTGGAGAATTTCCCACTGGATACCAACCAAAAGCACATTTAATTAATGGATATTTTTTTGACAATTCAAGACATTCTTTATTGCGTTCCGAATCTGTTCCAGAATTTATAATAATTTTTACTCCTGCATCTTTTGCCCTTTTAATAACTGCGTCTAAATCTTCGTGGAATCTTTCGCTTTCTAAATGTGCGTGAACATCGATTAGTTTCATAAAAAATTAAAGAAAGAGCAATTTATAAGATTAAGGTTTTGCTTTTTCCCATGCCTGATCAAACATGAAATTCATAAGACGATTAAATTCCTTGTCTTTAATAATAACTCCTCTAGACTCGTTTTTTTCAAAATCCAAAAAAGCAACCTTGTCTAAATAAATAAAACAATCGGCTGTGAAATCCATGTTATTTAAATATCTGATATCCGAGTTCGCAATAAGCTTCTTATCTATAATCGCCGATTTCTCATTCATGGGATTAATGGCCCTAGACTTAATTTTATTCTCCTTCTTTTTTCTATAAAATATCTCTCCAAAAGACTTTGAGAATTCGAGCCAGGCAGAAGCTCCCCCAAAAATCTTATATGTGTAATTTTTTTCAGACAGAATATCGTTTGTAATTGTTTTCATGCCATTCAGACCCTCAAAAGATTCAACCTTTATTGAACTAGAAACATTATTCTGCAAACTCATTAAATTTGGAATAATATCCAATATATTTTTCTTTTTTTCGTCTAAAAGATTTAACAACTCCTTTGGAGAAACTGCCATAAAATGATTAATGCCCTCCTTTAAGGTTTTTGAAACCAACCCCATTTGCAAAAGAGAATTCAAAACCTCATACGTAGTAGTTCTAAGCATATTAGCCTTTACGGCTATATCATTTGCTTTTGAGGCACCAAGCATGAGCGTAGAAAGATAAACCCTAGACTCATTATCGCTTAATCCATAATTTTTCAATGCTTGTTCTTCGGCGTCCATATTTTAATGAAATAACGCGGCTATTTAAATCTTTATTTTGTAGTCAAGTTTTGACGACAAATACTTATATACCTATTATTATTGGTGTTATTAATGAGTGGTTACAGAGTAACTGCTTATAAAAAAACAAATGATAGCACAAACTAAAACAAAAGAAGTGAAAGGAGGTTTAAATTAAAATGACAGAACAAACACCAAAAGAGGCAAAATACAATGAGTTACGTAGTAGACTGCATAAAAAGCTAGACATGATGGAAAGAATTCGGAAAAACGGCAGAGAATGCCTAAATCAAGAAGGTGGACTTGAAAATATAGGGGGCCCATACACTAATTACTTTGCATCACTAGCACGACTTAGAAACATGATGACAAATCATACTGGTGAAGATAGGCCTGGTGCTGCTGAAGTCGAAGAAATCACACTCCACACTTACGATTGTAGATATAGTACAACCCGGGCAGAATTTTTAGAAGGATTAGAATTGGCAAGAAAAGATCCCGATAAAAGATGTTACCTAGTGGAAATCGAAACCATGTTAGAAGAAATGAAAGCTGCACCATATACAGAAGAAGCCCTAGCAGAAACGAAAATAGAAGAGACAGAGCGAGAAAGGGCTAGATCCCGTGTACATGTAAATTACAGCCAGGTATGTATACCACACAGACGCTTTGCAGAATGGTGATTAGAAATCGCCCTTCGTGGCTTTTTTATTTTTCCTTTTATTTTTGAGGAAACAAAATGAATACAAACAAAAAACTAAAATGAAAACACAAACAAGAAAACAACTTGAAAGAGCAGACGCTGGAAAATCCTTCGGATATTTCGGGGGACAAGCAACCAAACAAATTTATCTAGATAGCACTGCCACTCAAATATGTGATTTCGTTTCGAGATTACAAAACAAACATTCACCCATGGCTCAATTACGAATAGCCGATGTGGGTGGCGGAAACGGAATTGTAGCTCGAGCACTAAGAGGTGCGCTTTCAGAATACCAAAATCTTTCAATAGAAGTTCTCGATTACGATCCCTCTAAATTTAATGCAGAGGATCCGAAAATAATCTACACACAACATAATGCCCTTACTTCATTAACAAAACATTATGACGGAATCATTTCAAGATATGTATTACATTACAACTCACCAGCAGACCAAATAAAAATAATTAGAAACATATCTAATGGTTTATCCGAAGACGGATTGGTTTGTTTAATTGACGCGTTTCCGTTAGACGAAGAACAAATAACAAAAGCGACAAGACTCCATAAAGAATTAGCTACACTAGCTGGTGCAAATGCTAAATATTGGTCTCTTGAGGGAGAAACACAACAACTATTACAAAACGCAAATCTAAGAATACTATCCGCATCAAAACAACCATATTCTCACGACCTAGAATTTTACAAACCAAGATACAACCTCAACGAAGAACAAACAAGAGCAATCGAATCATTCTTCGAAAAAAACGGCCCCATACTCGGAAACATAATAACTTTCAATCTTGAAAGAAAAAAATCTATACAAAAATAAGAATAAAGAGTAATTTATAAGATTAAGGTTTGGCGATTTTCCAGAGGAGTTCGAATTGCTGAATAAAAGATTTTGCGACCTCTTCGGATTCTATTGATATTACAAGTGGCTCCGCAGTTATTATTCCGATTGATACAAGATTTCCGACAACATTGAAAGCGACGGGAGACTGGTAAGGAAGATATCTTGTTTCTGCTCCTTTTTTGCTGTAAAAATTATCTTTTTTAGCATCTTCCGAAAATATTCTTTTAATTTTTATCCCAGAAAAAGCTCTTTTGGGCATTAAGTTATTTACAAAAAAATCATTAACTTTCTTTTCATAGTCTTTGTAGGAGGCTACTCCAAAAACATAACCCGTTGCTCCTTTTTTATATAACGGAAACTCTTTTGAGAATGCTGTTTTTAGCCCTTCAAGCCCAGTATAAATTTCTATTTTTTGTTTAGTTTTCTTGGAGTTAATCATCTCCATAATCTCTGGCATTATTTTATCCACTTCTTTTTCTTGACCATCCAGCTCTTCTTTTTTCTTTTCTATATATTCCTTAAATTTTTGCGGCTCTGCGGGACTAAAATATTTTATATTGTTTTTAGTAATCTCGCTGATAAATCCTTTATTTTTTAAAGATTCGAGAATATTATATAATCTACCCGTCCTTAAATCAGATTCTTTTACTATCTGTCCCGACGTGGATTCTCCTAGCTTAAGAAGAGCAGAATATATTTTTATTTCATTCTCGGTAAGTCCCAAATTTCTGAATGCTTGTAATAACATGGTATTCTATACGTTTCATCGTTTATATATCTTGTGGTTTTTAACCCCCGCACAGGGGGCGTTATTCTTATATACCAACTATTATTGGTGTTATTAATGAGTAGTTACAAACTACTTACTAAATAAAATACAAACAAAAAACAAAATGGAAACACAAACTAAAACAAAAGAAGTGAAAGGAGGTTTAAATTAAAATGGAAACAAATATACGTGATTATGTAGATGTTAGAGCTTTAGGAATAGAGTCTGTATGTACAAGTCAAGCATGTGCAGGTGGGATACCATTCCACCGAGCAAAAATAGAACTTGAAGAAGCAGGATATGATATTATTTCTTTAAAACAATTAGCAGATTTAAGAATAGTATCTGAAGGTCTGTATGCTCCCGAGAATTATCACGATTCTTTTACAAGAGAGGGATTTTTATATGTTCCAGAAAAAGGAATATTTTTAGTAAAAAATTCGCCTATAATGGCTAATGCTAAGGAAGCAACACAATGCCATAGTAAGTTCAGAGAATTTTACTTAACACCAGAACAGACACAAGGAGCCTTAGGAAAAGAGGGAATTGATTCTGTTCAATTCAGAGATACCAAACCTATTCCAGCAAGAAGATTTGGAGAAGACGAAAGAACGGTATTCGCCTTTGGAGATTCGGCTCAGAAATATGGAGATTTCTTAGAAAAGGCAGGGATAACTGAAATACGTGTTCATTTAGTTGATGTAAAAGGAACACCTTTCGCAAGACCGGTGCGATTGGGGTCTCTTGGTTCTTGTGGCTATGGGTCGGATATTGATGGAAATGCTTACCTTCACTGCGGGCTTAATGTGCGCGGGGTGCGCAATATTTAACACCAATATAAATAGTCTTTAAAAATTAGGTGTCGAATAATAAACCACAAACACTTCAAGCCCTTCGGGGCTTTTTTATTTTTCCTTTTATTTTTAAGGAAAGCCAAAGCAAAAGAGGCGCAAGAATTTCATAACCCTTAAAAACGTCTTTCTCTTATAAATATTATGATAAACTTACTAAACACGATATTGATGATTTTAATCGCAATCCTAATGGGAATCATGGGCGCCAATTTCACAAAGTGGGAAAAAGACATTTATCAGAAATATTTTCAATATATACTACCACCAATCGCGATGGCCGGAATTTTCTTTCTATTTATTGATCAATCTACGGCCAAAGCACTTTTATTTATCTTAATAATGGGACTATCTTGGCTCTACTCAACTAAATTTTGGTTTGGCAAAAAATGAAAATTCCATGCTATAAACAAGAAACGGAATATACGTGTGGACCGGCCTGCATAAAAATGATTTTAGCATCTGAAAACATAACTAAAGAAGAGTCATGGCTTTCGCACGCTATGAAAACCAAAAAAATAATCGGTACAAAACATAAATATTTTCCTATAATCGCAAAAAAATTTCATTTTAAATACATCGTAAAGGAAAATGGAACAATTTCCGACATGAGAGAACTATTAAAACAAAAATGGAAAATCATCGCTTGCTATAGGGACGATACCGAAGACGCTCACTATTCTATTATAGATAAAATTGGTATATTTAAAATAAAAATACTCGACCCATATATTGGCAAATCCAGAAAGATGTATATTAAAAAATTTAAAAAATCATGGTATGATTCAGAGAAAAACTCTCCATGGTTTATAGCACTTAAAAACAAAAAATGACATTTTATCTAATAGGAACTGGGCTCAATGCGGAATCAATCACACTAGAAGCAATCAAAGCAACGAGAAAATGCAAGAAAGTTTTTTTAGAAAATTATACAGTTGATTTTCCATACGAAAAAAAATTCTTAGAAAGAAAACTCAATAAAAAAATAAAAGAACTAAAAAGAGAAGAAGTAGAATCTGAAAGCTTTTTAGAATCTTGTAGAAAAGAAGATATTGCTCTTTTAGTATACGGAGATTCTTTGTCTGCGACAACACACTCGGAGCTAATTCTTAGTTGTAAAAAAAATAAAATTCCTTTCGTGATAATTCATAATGCTTCGATATTGACCGCTATATCTGAAACCGGTCTTCAGTTATATAAATTCGGGAAAACTGCCTCGATGCCAACGTGGAAAGACAACTGGAAACCAGAATCTTTTACAGATATAATTAAACAAAATCTCTCAATCGACGCACATACACTTCTGCTTGTTGATATAGGATTATCTCTAGATAAAGCAAAAGAGCAACTAATAGAATCATTCAAGCACCAGAATATTAAGGTAGAAAAATTAATTGCCTGTTCAAATCTTGGAGTAAAATCCGAAATCGCTTATGATAAAATAGAAAATCTACCGAAAAGAATTAGACCGCCCTATTGCTTCATAATTCCAGCGAAGTTACATTTTCTAGAAGAAGAATATTTGAAAGAGATTTAATTAAAGTGGTTCGTTTGTGGTATCTCTAAGCTCTCCTCTATGAAAAGCCGCTTCTATCGCCAAGATATCATGTGCGACATCTTCCAATTTAGAATCCGGAACAGCATCTACGCCGACAAGCGTTATGCCTTGTGTTGTCAAATATGCATCCAGTTGACTCACATAAGATTTATTTGCCATAAAAAGAAATAGTGCTTCTAATATATAAATATATGCAAACCGTAAACTATAACTTTAAAAAACTGATTAGCATAAGAAGATTTATGGTCGAAACACCCAAATCAATACCCGATAAAGAGAAAGAAATAATCGCATTCTGGAAAAAAGATAAAACTTTTGAGAAATCTTTAAAGCAAACTGAAAAATGCAAACCATATATTTTCTACGACGGACCTCCATTCGCAACGGGAATGCCACACCACGGCCATCTTTTGGGAACGATTACGAAAGATATTTTCGGAAGATTTTGGACAATGCAGGGACGATATGTCCGACGAGTTTGGGGCTGGGATTGCCATGGCCTACCAATTGAAAATATCGCAGAAAAAGGTCTTGGAATAAACTCAAAAGACGAAATAGAAAAAATGGGAGTAAAAAAATTCAACGACTATTGCAGAGGCAAGGTTTTGGGTTATGCAGACGCGTGGAAATCCGTAATAGAAAGAATCGGCAGGTGGGTTGATATGGAACACGCGTATAAAACCATGGATAACGAATATATCGAGTCCGTCTGGTGGGCATTCAAAAAACTTTATGACAAAGGATATTTATACGAAGGTGAAAAGATTTTAATGTATTGCCCTCGGTGTTCGACTCCACTTGCTAAGGCAGAAGTTGCGATGGACAACTCTTACAAGGTCGTGAAAGATGAAACGATTGTTGTAAAATTCAAACTGAAAGAAAAAATTAATTCTAAGGATGCTTATGCACTTGCCTGGACGACTACGCCGTGGACATTGCCCTCAAATCTGGCACTGGCAGTAAATCCAAAACTAAAATATACATTTGTCGAGGACAAATCTGATGGCAATATTTATTTGCTTGCGAAAGATTTGATTGCCAGATATTATAAAAACGTTGAAGATTATAAAATAGTCAAAGAAGTTTTAGGAAAAGAATTGGGCATGAAGGAATACGAACCGCTATTCCCATATTTTAAAGACAATCCAAATTCGTTTAAAATTTTAATCGGGGATTTCGTAACAGAAGAAGATGGAACAGGGATAGTTCACATGGCTCCAGCTTTCGGCGAGGATGATTATGCTCTTTGTAGACAATATAAAATACCAATCGTTCAACCCGTCGACGAAAAGGGAAAACTCACAAAAGAAGTAACTGATTTTTCTGGCAGATATGTTCACGACGTAAATACAGATATTATCATCTTCTTAAAAAAACAGGGTAAAGTAATTTCTACCAGAAAAGTTGATCACGAATATCCGTTTTGTTATCGGTGCGATACTAAGCTGATATACAGAGCTATTCCTGCGTGGTTTGTCGATATTCAAAAAATAAAACCAAAATTATTAGAGTTAAATAAAAAGCTAAACTGGTATCCCGAATTTTTGAAAGATGGACGAGTAAAATATACGATTGAAACCGCACCAGACTGGAACATTTCTAGAAACAGATATTGGGCAACCGCCATCCCTGTTTGGCAGTCAACAGACGGAGAAAAGATAGTCATCGGAAGCATAGAGGAACTAAAAAAGTACGCAAAAAAAATTCCAAAAAATATAGACCTGCATAAGGATTTTCTAGATGAAATAATTTTAGTAAAAGATAAAAAAGAGTTCAAGAGAATACCAGAAGTTTTGGACTGTTGGTTTGAGTCTGGCTCAATGACATTTGCACAATTTCACTATCCATTTGAAAACAAGGAATTTTTCGAGAAAAATTTTCCAGCACAATTTGTGGCTGAATATATAGGACAAGTTCGAGCGTGGTTTTATTATATGTTAACCCTGTCTGCTATTTTATTCGACGATATTCCGTTTGAAAACGTTGTAACAACTGGCACAATTTTAGCAGAAGATGGACAGAAAATGTCTAAATCAAAGAATAATTTTACAGATCCGATGATACTCATTGATAAATATGGAGCGGACGCAATGAGATTTTATTTAATGTCTACGCCAGTTATGAACGCCGATAACATGAACTTCTCGGACAAGGGCGTTGAAGAAATTTATAAAAAGATATTAATGCTAATGTCTAACGTGTCGAATTTCAACGAACTTTACGATAATATAAAACCGGAAAAATTAGAATCAAAGAATATATTAGACAGATGGCTAATTTCTAGAACGGAAAGATTTTCTAAAAACGTCAAAGAGGCGCTCGAAAGATATAACACCGTTGAGTCATGTGAAGAAATAAGAAAATATGTAGAGGATTTATCAACGTGGTATGTGAGACGAACGAGAGACAGATTTAACGACGGAGATAAAGATGCAAAGGCCACGATTATTTATGCTTTAGACAAAACAGCAAAAACAATAGCTCCAATATTACCATTTATGGCAGAGTCTGTTTATCAAAGTCTTGGAAATAAAGAATCCGTTCATTTGCAAAATTGGCCGAAAGTAAACCATGCTAAAATAGACGATAAATTAGAGTCTGAAATGAATAGCGTTAGGAAAATAGTATCTGCCGCACTCAGAGAAAGAGATGTTGCAAAGCTTTCGTTGAAACAACCACTTAATAAAATAACTGTGACAACAAAAGAAGATGTTAAGAAATATTCGGATATTATCGCCGAAGAGTTAAATGTAAAGAAAATTGAGTTTAAATTGGGAGATAAAGAACTGTCAATTGAGCTTGATAAAAATATTACCCCAGAATTAGAAGCAGAAGGATTTGCTAGAGAAATTACTAGAAATATCCAATCAGCGAGGAAAAAAGCAAATTTAGTGAAAGAGGATTTGATTGATTTAGAAATTATTTTTGAACATTCGAATAAAAAACTTGTACAAAAATTCATCGACGAAGAGAAGAAAAGAATCGGTGCCAAAAATATATCATTCTCAGATAAAAAATCCAAATTTAGCTACTCTGAAGAGGGTAAAATAAAAGAAATAAATTACAAGATTTCTTTCGATAAATTATAATTACCTCGATGATAAATAAAAAAATTTACCCCTGGCTAGAAGAACATTCCAGAGAAAGATTTAAATACTCAAGGCCATTAAAATCAATATGATTGTCAAAGAGGAATTCCTAAGCAGACTAAGAAAGATATTCGATCTTAACCTTTACGAGGTAAAAGTTTGGACCGCTTTATTATCTAGAAGACAGTCGACCGCTGGCGAATTATCATCAATTAGCGACGTTCCACGTTCCAGAACATATGATATTCTTGAGAGTTTAGAAAAAAAGGGATTTATTGTAATGAAACTCGGGAAACCTATAAAGTTTGTTGCATTAAAACCAGAAGAAGTTGTTGAAAGAGTAAAGAAAAATCTTGTAGTTGAAGCAAAAGAAAAATCCGTTAGATTAGAAAGATTAAAGGGAGACGAAGTCTTAGAAGAATTAAATAGCTTATTTACAGACGGTGTAAAATTTGTAGAACCGACAGATATGTCTGGCGCACTAAGAGGAAGACAGAATCTATATAATCATTTAGACATGTTAGTAAGAGAAGCAGAAGAAACAATAACACTAGTCTCAACAGCAGATGGGTTGAATAGAAAACTTGAAGTTTTAATGCCAAGTCTTGAAAAAGCTAAGAAAAGAGGAGTTAAGATTAGAATTGCAGCCCCAATAACACAGGGAAATATCAAAGTAGCCAAAGAATTAACTAAGGTAGCGGAAGTTAGAGACGCCGGAAGCTTAAAGGCAAGATTCTGTGTGATTGATAGTGAACAAATATTATTTATGCTTCTTAATGATGAAACTGTACATCCAAATTATGATTTGGGCGTATGGATCAATACAGAGTTTTTCGCACAAGCATTGGAGCAATTATTTGAAATAGCTTGGAATAATTTTAAAAAGGTTTAATAAATAAAAATGATAGAAAACGTTGGAAACCTCGATTGGATATTCAGTCTAGGATGGGGTGTGATTACTATGATTCTTTGGGAACTTATTTGGAAAGGATTAGCACTTTATAGAGCCGGCAAAAAACAACAACCAATATGGTTCGTACTTCTTTTAATAATAAATAGTGTAGGGATTCTACCAATAATCTATTTAATTATTTCAAGAGATAAAGCAAAATCAAAAAGAAAGAAAAAATAATTAGTTTTATTTTCGTTTTAATATTCTACCCCAAAATCCACTAACTCTCGTTAATTCTTCTTGAGCATCTATATACGCCAACTCTTCCTGCACCTTACTTAATCTCGTAGCATACGACCTTAGCATATTTTCATAAACACGAGTATCTATTTTCCCCTTATTCATATAATCATCCTGTATCATTCTAACTAATTCCGTCAACCTCTTTTTTTCCTCAGCCAGCGCCCTCTTTTTACCACTCAATTTATTCATATTAGAAATCTCCGCTTCTGTCTTAACCTTCTCTCGTATAATAAACCCTAATCTGTTCTCATACTGATTCATTGCCTCATTATATTCTTCCATTGACAATTTATTTTTTTCAAAACAATCTCTTTGTATTACCTTCATAAGTTCCAATAACAACGCCTCTTCACTCAAAAGATACTTCATCTTTCTCTTTAACAATCCAAGTCTAATTAAATATCCAGAACCCAAACCAATAATACTTATTGATATTAATATTCCTAAAGTTTCTATCGGATTATTTTTAATCGCATACAATAT
>CAZNOS010000028.1:0-10437 GCA_964574775.1 Candidatus Woesearchaeota archaeon
ATTGATAGTCTGATTTTTTGTAAATCTGGCCCATGTCTGCTATGATGTGTCTGGCTATTTCATATCTGATTACATCCTCGTATTCTGCGCCAAATTCATTTGATAATTCTTGCGTTAGTTGTTCCATTCCTTCTTGGTGATGAAGTATTGCTCTGTGAGCTAATGGATTTTCGGCTTGTGGATCGAAATATGCGTCAAGAGTTTTATGTGCCCTGCAAAGAATTTTTCTCATATGAGCTGGGTCTTTTTCATATAGCTCCTGGTTGGTCCGCCTTACTCTCTCGACAGATTCTTTTAGATGTTCAATGTGTTTCATGTGATTTTATACACCGATTAATATTTAAACCGTTTGAAACGGATAGTTGCATGAAATTCAAATCAATGGTTATTTCAGGAACTCCATGCTCTGGTAAATCTACATTAGCTAGAGAGTTATCAAAAATATATGGGTTTCCGATTTATTCTATCGGTCAGATATTTAGAGAAAGATGGGCGAGGGCTTATCCCGATGGAAAAGTTTCGTTTGAAGACTACTGGAGACAGACTGGATTGCGTGAAAACATAGAAGCCGACGAAGAAATATTCGCAAAAATAAACTGCGGAAATGCAATTGGGGATTTTAGATATTCGTTCCGATATAACCCCGAAACAACACTCAAGGTATTGGTAAATGCAGAATTATCTGAAAGAAGTTTGCGTGCAATGTCCTCTGGAAGATATCCCGATAAGGAATTTTGTGAAATTGCTCACACACTAAAGGGGAGAGAAGATCAAGAAGTAAAAACTGGTCAAGATATGTATGGCGCTAGCTATGATTATAGAAATCCTCTGGGATATCACGTAGTTCTTAATTCTGGAATTTTAAGTGTTGATAGAGAGGTAGGGGTTGTGAGATCTCTATTCGACTTAAAAGAAAAAAAGGCGCCGAAGCGCCATCGGTTTTTTTAGCCAATCAAGATACTTCTCTCTTCGTCTCTTTTTCTTGCGATTCTTCTACTTGCATCCATCAAAGGTTCGTAGAGTGTTCTTGCTTGAGCTTCTGAAAATCCTAAATTAGCCATTACGCCAAGATAGTCATCTGCTGTTAGTCTGCAACTTTCATGCATTCCGAAATGAAGATATGTTTCTTTTACTGCTCTTTTGTCTTCGATCATTTGTGTTAGAACTTGACCTTGACTTGGGTGTGCTTCACAAAATTCGTTCACAGCTTCAGACATTGTTCTTGCCTTCAATCTGTCTTCAATTTCTATTCTTGCGTAAACTCTTTTTCCTTCATATCTTCCTGTTGGAAGTTCAATTGCGTCTGCAATTTTTGGTTTCATTCTTTTTAGTTTACCAGATAAGCTGGAAACTGGAATGTCCAATCTGTCTGCAGCAATTAACTCAAGTAATTGACTTTCTGTTGATTTTTCCATTTTTATTTTTCCTCCGTGTTATTTTAGTTAATATCATAGTCCCCTCAAAAGTGAAACTTCATGATCGATATGGTGAAATAAGAAACATTCTGGAAAAGTTTTTTTAATTGCTTCCCTGTAGTCCTCAAAACTTTTATCATATGGGCCCATGTGCCATCGTATAATCATTGCTTCTTGTTCTGTTAGTGCAATATGTTTCTGTACAACGAAAACGGAGCGCTCTCCATGTCCGAAAGGAAAATTATCTTTAATTTTATAAGGTTTCTTTTCAGAAGTTTCTCCTGCTTTTAATTTATTTTCGATATAGATATCTACCTTACATGCATCGTGAAGAAGCGAAGCAATTACTCTAGATTCATTAGGAACTTTTAGATCGTAGTGTTCTACCTGTCTGTCAAACTCTTTATAAATTTCATAACTGTGAGCTGCCAAACCTCCTCTAAAATTTCCGTGATGCTGAGTGCTTGCAGGTGCATAAAAATAATCACTTTCAGAAAGCCAACCACATAAGTTTTCAATTCCCTTTCTTTTTATTCCCCTGAATAAACCAAGAATTTCTCTTTTGTTTTTCTCAATTTGTTCCCCCGATAAATGACTACTCATGATTGCCTCCGCTTTTCTCGTAGATAGCTCTTACTTTTTTTGTAGTTGAGACACCGCTAATATCTTTGTCGTCTCTAATTCTTTTTAACCAAGCAATTCTTAGAGAATATGCGCCTCCATCTGAATAACCACATGAGTGCCATGTATTTTTTCCGTAATGACAATTCATCGAAGCTATTTCCAATACGACTGATTTTTCAGGAGCGACATAAAAATTTGGCTTCTGTTCTTCATTGATATTTGGATTTAAAAATAAATTAGCAGGTTTGTTTTTCATTAAATTTCCATCTAATAACTGCGCTAGAGTTTTATTACTGCCTTCTCTTTTTGCGTTAACCTTTGCTAGTGTTTCATATCTTGATTCTGAATCGTTATATGATCCGCACAAAACTTGCGAGATACCTTTTTCATCCATATACACGCCCAAGACTGCCAAATCCAATGTTTCGGCTCTCTTTAATTTGATCCACTCATTTGTTTCTTTTCCAGGCAAATAAATAGAAGTAGGATTTTTGCAAACTAAACCTTCGTAATTTTTTTGTACTAATTCCGTAAACCATTTTTCTAGTTCATGTGGATTGGAAAATTTTTTCTGAGTACTTGGAGATAATCTTTCTTCTAAGATATTTTCAGTGATTTTTCTTCTTTCTGTCAATGGTAAATTAAGAAGTGGTTTTCCTTCCCAATGCAATGTATCAAAAACAGTTAGTTCGACTGGAAAATCTGTAACTAATCCAGACTGTAAATATTTTTCTAAATTTTGAGGAGACATCTTACTTCTAAATCTTTTTTTTATCGGTTGAAATCCGGCGTAACCGACTAAACCTTGACCAGTAATTTCAGAATCTAAAATACAATTAGGTAGACCCTGCAACGTTCTTTGCAATTCTGGAAAAATTCCTAGATTAACTTCATTTAAACTTCTAGTAAATGCTCGGACCATATCGCCTTTCTTATGTATTTGCAGTCTATAGCCATCCTGTTTTATTTCTGCGAGTGTACTTCCGCCGTGCTCTTTTAATATTTGATTATATAGCGCATCATCTGGAACTCCCAAAAAAACGGGATTCATCGATTCAATCGGCCTTCCGATTTCAATTCTATTTTGTTTTACCATAATAACCTTATTACTTATGGCTAGATTAACTTATGAGGTGATTGTTATCACCACAAGATATATAAAAGGAAAAATACTAAAAATATAATGGATATATCTAAATTAAAATCAGCTGGATTAACTGATAATGAAGCGAAAACTTATTCTGCATTATTGGAAATGGGTCCAAGATCTGCCGGAACAATATCAAGAAAAACTGGACTACACAGAAGAGTTATTTATGATACAACTGATAGGCTAATTAGAAAAGGCCTTTTGGGATATATTATAGAAAATGGTAAAAAAATATTTTCCGCTTCGAATCCTAAAAGATTGCTAGAAATAGTAACAGAGAAAGAACAAGAAATAAATGATATTTTACCATCTATGATTAGTCTTTTTAGTTCTGGAAAAGAAAAGCAAAGAGAAGATACTTTATTTTTTAGAGGCAAAGAAGGATTAAAATCCATTTTTGAAGATCAACTAAGCGAGGGAAAAGAAATATTGATTATTGGGGCATCTAGTGTTGCATATGATGGGCTAAAATATTATTTTCACTGGTTTGATAAAAAAAGGGTCAATGCTAAAATTAAAACTAAAATAATATTTAATAAAGAAGTTGAAGGAAAACACCCGTCAATTCCATTTTCGGAAATAAGATATCTTCCGGAAAAATATTCTTCTCCGGTTGCTGTAAATATTTATAGTGATAAGGTAGCAATTATTTTATGGAACAAAGAAAATCCGTTTGCTATTTTGATAAAACAAAAAGAAATATCGGATGGGTATAGAAAACATTTTGATTTAATTTGGAAGAGTAGTAAATAATATAAACTAATATTAATTATTTTTTATATGGAGAACGATGAACTTCCACATATAGAAATAAGGGCTTCTATAAAACCTGAAGATTTATTTTATGCTTCTGCTTATTTATTGTTTTCAGATAAGAGAGATCGAGAAAGAGAGCATGCTGGAAAAATCGAAAGGGCGTTTATGGAATCAAATTTTGCACCAAAGAGACTTGTTGTTTTAGAGAACGTCATGGTTTTAGAATGTAAGGGACCCGCCCCACTTCTTTATCATGATAGATATGGTTCTGCAATCGACAACATGTTTACTCGGGTTTTGGTGGAATCAGTTGTTAGAATTTCGGCAGGAATAGTTCCGCCTCTAATCTTGGGTGAAAATGTAAATAACCGCACATATAACTTCGTTACAAATACATCAGGATAATTTTAACGCCTCTGCAAGTCTTGCTTCTAGTACATTTTCTCCTTTATCGGTTAGTGGTGGTCTACCAAATACTCCTCCGTGCCAATCTGAACCATAGGTTATCAATAAATTATTATCTATTGCATATTGTCTAAACGGATTATTTTTTTCTTGATCTTTTGGCTGGACTTCTAAGCCATCTAGTCCTTGACTAAGAAGCAAGTCCATTTCGGCCATGTCTTTAACTTGGAAATATGGATGAGCTATGAACGCGCGTCCTCCGGCTATGTGAATTTGTCTTATGGCTTCTTGTGGAGTTACAGAAGTATCTTTGTCAACAACTTCTCTTCCATTTTCATTCTTCAACATTTCTTTATACATTTCGAATGTTATGCTACGACCGCAGTGTTGTCGAACATAATTCTGACATTCTGGGTCTTCAGCCATTGTATACATTATATTCATTTTTCCGAGTCTAGAGTCTGGAAACTTTCTCAAAACTTTTTCTAGAGTTATTGGGAATCCCTTCTCTCTTAATACTTGAATTCTAGCTTCGCAAACTTTTCTTTGTTCTACTCCAGAGTCTGCAATAAATTTTAAGAAACCAGGACTTTGTGGGTCTATTCCAAGTCCTAAAATATGATATTTGTCCGTACTAATTTCAACTCCAGCAATAACTTCGATTCCCCATTTTTTACCCTCAACTTGTGCTCTAGCAATTCCATTAAGATTATCGTGATCTGTTACGGACATATAGTCTAAACCGTTGAATCTAGCAATTCTGACGTTATCTTCTGGTGTTCCTAGCCCGTCTGAATAAAACGTATGCGTGTGAAAATCTATGTATTTTTTAGTCATAGCGTCTCCTTTCTGGCTCAATTTTGACACCAAGCTCAGATATTCTTTTACATATATTTTCGTATTCTTGTGCGGCATATCTTCTATCATCGCAATCCGCAAGCGTACCGCCCTGAATATCTTCCAAACATTTTCTTGCCCTTCTATGAACAAGCTGGACCATTTGTCTAAATAAATCCAAATCTTCCGAAAGAGATAAATCATATTTTTCATCCAATACTCTCCCAAGTCTATAAAATGAATAATGTGTTTCCGGGAATGCCCTTACAATTTCTGTGAGTTTTTCGTTTGCCATTTTAATCGAAGTGGGATGCTCTCTCCTCCTTTAGTTGTGATTCCAAACTTCTCCCATAAGAATAAACTTCCATAACTCTTTGCATATTTTTATTATCATATTCTGCGAATACTTCTCTAACTTTTTGTCTGACGCTTACATAAACTGGATAATCTTCATAATCAAAGGTATCACAGACCACTAACATGTGTGTTAAGTCCTTGGCTGGCCTTGTGCTCAACCATCTCCTAATGTCTTCTTGTGTTGCCATTTTATTTTACCTTATGATATCTTAAGTGCATAGAAACATTTATATATTTCCTATATTATTTATATAATTGATATAAAAGGAATGGGCGAACTCCGTTCGCTTAAAACGACTATGATAAGAAAAGTAATAAAACAAGCTGGTCAGGCATATACGATAACTTTGCCGATAGAATGGGTTAGAGAAAACAATATAGCTAAGCATCCGGAAGTTAATTTATCAGTACAGGATAAATCTATTATCGTTTCTAATACTCATGAAGTATCGATCAGAAGAGCTAGTTTAAAGATAGACAATAGTGATCGTTTTCTTCTTGGCAGAAGAATACAAGCATTGTACGCTAAGGGAATAGATGAGATAGAAATTATTTCTAAAGACGACATAAGCTCAGAAATTGTTGATATTTTAACTGAAGTTATAGGATATGCACTAGTCTCACAAAATAAAAATACTTACATTGTTAAGGATATTGGTGGTGGAAACTACTCTGATTTGGATGAAATCTTTAAAAGAGTTTTTCAAATGGTTTTAATGTTTTATGATTCTGCGATAAATGATATGTTCGGAAAAGAAGTACAGACTAAAGATGGATTAAACAGTAGAGATATGGAAATAAATAAATTTTGTTTTTTTCTTGAAAGAGCAATCAATAAAATGTCCTACTCGGATCCGATTAAGGGAAGAATTTTGTTTACATACTCGTTTTCTTTGGAAAAAATTGGCGATGAAATACATCGACTTTGGAGAACAAATCTTACGAGCGAAATAAAAAAAACTGATAAATTAAAGGATTTATTATTATTGTCTAAAGAAGCACTTGATTTAACTTTTGATTTTTATTATAGCAACGATCTTTCGCTGTTGGAAAAAATATATAAACTTAAATTAAAGATAAGAAGGGATGCAGAGAGTCTGACGAAACAAGAATCTTTTGATTTTGCAAGACACGCAATAAAAATCGTTGAGGATGCTTCGGATTTAAATCATTTGAGCTTGATAGGTCAATAAAATTAAAAAGATGGTTGATAAAAAATACAAGGCAATTATATTTGACTTAGATGGTACTCTAATAAATTCGTTACCATATCATCTACTCTCATTTAAGGACATATTATTGGAACATGGAATAAGGGTCAGCGACGAATATTTGAGAAAAAGAATGGGTCTATCCACTTCTCAAGTGCTTAAAGAAATCAAGAAAAAATATCACTTTAGTGAAAATATAGAGGACTTCAGAGAAGAAAGAAGATATCACTATTTCAAATTTTTAGGAAGGAGAGATATTACTTTTGCTGGTGTAAAAAAAATGATTTCTAAACTAAGATTAGACTATAGAGTCGCGATTGCAACTGGCTCATCCAAGGCTACCTATCAACATTCTACGGACAAAAATCTTCAGGAATTATTTGATTTAGTTGTTACAATAAATGACGTTAAACATGGAAAGCCAAATCCTGAACAACTTTTGTATATATCTAAAAAATTCCATGTTAAACCATCTGAATGTTTAATGATTGGGGATTCTATTTATGATGCTCTGGCTGCAAAAAATGCAAAAATGGATTGCTTCGGTGTTTTGACTGGGTATACTTCCGCGAAAGAGCTTTTGAAGGCCGGGGATAAAATGGTTTTGAAGAAAATTACTGATTTGCCAAAATTCTTATAAATTGGAATACACAAGCCTTATAAAATAAATAGTCTTACTAAAAATATGTTTAACAAAAAAAAGTGTCCTGGTTGCGGAGAAAAAGTGGATAAAAAATTCAAATACTGTCCTTGGTGTAGCTTTGCTCTTAAAGAGAAAGCGATAGCGGATGACTTTGGAATGATTGGTAAGAGTGATGAAATGCAACAGATGATGAATCAGGTGAAACTTCCAATGGGATTAAACGGAATTGTTAATGGTCTTATGAAACAAATCGAAAAAGAAATGGCTGGTATGAATATGCAAGACTTGAATAATCCTGGTCAAATTAAGCCGCGTGGATTTAAGATTCAGATTTCTACGGGTATGCCAAAGATGCAAATGGTAGAGAATAACCAAAACAGACCACAGGTAAAATTGCCACATGGAAATGATTTAATTGAGGATGTTTCAGAGGCAGAAAGAAAAAGAAGATCTGGTCTAAAAAGAGTCAATGCAAAATCCGCGATTAGAAGATTGCCTGAGGGAATTATTTATGAAATTGAAACACCTGGTGTGGAAACAAAAAACGATGTAGCGATTACAAAATTAGAACAGGGTATGGAGCTAAAGGCTTATTCTAAAGATAAGTGTTACGTAAAAACTATACCGATGAAAGTTGAAATAGTTGGAATTAGTGTTAAAGACGACAAGATTTTCTTAAGATTGAAGGGATAAAAAATTTATTTTAAATTTAGACATTACATTTTTCGGAGTTGCAATCTTTTCAGTTAGTTAATGAGCCCACTCTCGCAATTTGCTCTTTTGTTTTTTATTTTAGAAATTTAGATTAAAAGCCAAATCGCTCTGGATTTGAAATGTGACTTCGTCACTTCATAATTCTTGAGAGAATTATTTTCAATCTCGTTTTACTCGATTGAATATGAGCCCACGAGGATTTGAACCTCGGACCCCCGCCGTATCAGAGCGGTGCGCTACCGGGCTGCGCCATGGGCTCACTATATTTAAGACACAAAATGGGCGTTTATAAAAGTTTTTAAAGCATGTTTTATTATATATTTCAAGGTGATTGATTAGCTAAGAGCTGGATAAGAATTGCCTTAGAATTCTAAAAACAAAATGAACCTATCATATCATATAACAGCAAAAGATACCTTAAATAGAGGAACAAAAGTCAGGCAAAGAGGAGTCGGAAGTCTTCTTTATCGCAGGGAAGAAAGAGTTCTACTTGAGAACGTCGCTAGACAAATAGCTCGAGCTCATCAATATTATTCAATTTTCTTAGTCCCGCAAAGAGACGATGGACTGTCTGCAAAAGTTTATTTTAGAATGTTAGACGGGGAGAAAAAACTTTGCGGATGGTATTCGTCTAAAGAATTTTGGGAAGAGATGAGAGCAAGATGAAAACCGACTATACAGAAACACTAACAAGAACGCGAGATGAAAAAGAAACCGTTTATACTTATAATTTAATCAATAGAAGGCGCCAACCGGTTTTATCTACAACGTTTAGGTGTGTGCCGGGTGAAGACGAAACAAGAGTCATAGAGGAATGCGGAGAAGAACGATTTATACACGCAATCGGTCCTGGTAGAAAAGCAGATAGAGTGGTAATAGATACAGCGAGGGAATATTCTGTTGAATGTTTTTTAGGATTATTAGAAAGAATGAGGTGGACTGAAGATGCCGAATGATACCGAACAAGATAAACAAGAATTAGAATTTTTAGTTAGTAAATGTTTTATTTCTGGATTTGGCAATAGGCTTCGAGAACTTATAAGTGATGTTGGATATTTTTTTCAACCACCGACACTGAAAGATATAGAGTCTTTTGCTAGACAAGGGATATTTCTTTCTGATAAAAGTGAAGATTATAGGAATACTGCTTATCAAAATTTCTTTCTTTTAAGCTCTACATACGAACAACTTCCATGTGAGGAATTAACTGAGCCAAATGGCGCGCCAAGAAAAAATATTTATTTGCCATTCGCCGATTCAAAAGTAATTTTGTTGGAAGATATGCCGGGGTTATTGTCCGAAACACTTTTTGATACTAGAATACAGCCTCCAGAACATGATAAACTGAAGGAGTATATGGAAAAAGTAAGAACAAACTCTCAGTCCATAGAAAATACTATTCGTGGATTAAGAGAAAGAATAATAGAAGTTACTGGACAAGAGGCGCCAAGATTCCTTCCTGCTTTTGAAATTCATCAAAATAGAGATAAATATGACGGAGTATTGTATTAAGATGCCGACTGATATTCGAACTCGTAAACTTGCACAACTAGCTGTTAGGAAAGGAGTTAATGTAAAGCCCGGGCAGAAAATAATTATCTCTGGAGGCAATGAAGCAGTTCCGTTTCTCGTCGAACTTTACAAAGAAATTATTTTACAAAAAGCAATTCCAATTGTTAGAGTTAATTTGCCAGACGTGAACGACTTTTTTTATAAATACGCAACGAAAGAACAACTCGAATATTTCCCAGATTATTGGTTTAATACTATAAAGCAAGCTGATGGATATATCGGCATAGACACAGAACTCAACACCAGGGAGTTGTCTAATTGTGATTCTAAAAAAATGACCTCACGAGAAAAATTAATGCATAAAATTTCTGATTATGTTTGCAATGAACAAGATAAAATAAAAAGATGTACAATAGCTTATCCGTGCCATGCGCTCGCGCAAGACGCTGAAATGTCGTTGACAGAATATGAAAATTTTGTTTACGGAGCTACAATTGGCGTAGATTGGAACAAGATTGACAAGACGATGAAAAAATTACTTTCTAAATTTAAAGAAGATTCCAAAGTGCACTTAATCGGAGAAGGTGTAGATTTAAAATTCAAAGTTCACGGAGAAAAGGCGATTTCAGATATTAATTTCGATAATATGCCCGCAGGAGAAGTTTTTATGGCGCCAGTTAGGGAAAGTATGAACGGCTGGATAAAATTTGATTATAATTCTGTTAGAAGCGGGAAAGAAGTTTGCGATATTTATTTGAGATTTGAGAACGGAAAAGTTGTTGAGTCGAAAGCAAGTAAGAACGAAGAATTTTT
>CAZNOS010000029.1:0-10428 GCA_964574775.1 Candidatus Woesearchaeota archaeon
TCCATTCCAGATGCCTTGGCTGCTGCGATTGCTTCTTTATTTGCTGCTGCTAGTATTTGTATTCCGCAGTATAGTCCTAGCTTTTTTACCTCTCTTCCGACTATTGACATTAGTGTGATTATTTCTGGTCCGATTTTTTTCTGGTATGGTATGTCGTGCATGTTCTCGATCATTAGAGTCGTTAGTCCTTGTTTCTTGTAGATTTCAGCTTCCTCGACGCACTTTGAGATTATTTCTTCTGAGCTCATGCTGTTTTCAGGTGTTCCAGGCAGGGCTGGGACGTGTATCATTCCGATTATTAGCTTTCTGTTTTTGATGTATTGTTTGAATTCCATTTTGTTTTCCATCTTGAAATTAACCATTCAAAATCCTACTAAAACATATGTTGTAGACTTATCCACAACAGAAATTAATATATGATTTTTTCCCCTAACTTTTAACTAAATATGGAGGAAAAATGGTACACGCAATAAGAGAACTGCTAAGCGGAAGAATAAACGCACTAGAAGCTACGCACTTGCTCGACGCAGAAATCGGCGGAATCACTAGCGCGAAATGGAATCCAGGCACTGGGCAATACAAAGTCTACAACCGCACAAAAGACATAACCCTGCCAGTCCGAGGAGCGCGAAGAAAAGAAGTGGAAGCTCTGCAAGAACTAGCAACGCTAGCCTACTGGAAAGCTCAAAGAAACGGAAACTACGAATCCGGAGAAATACACCTAGGAAAAAAATGCTCTTCAAAGCACCACAAGCCAGGATTTCAAGCCTACACGCAGAGACTACTAGCACAATACGTGGCTTAAATAAAAAATGGAAAACGAAACATATTTGAAAAATCTGAAAGGAGGTGAGAAAAATGAACTCAAGAAATTATGAAGAAGAAGCGAAGGGATATATTGATGAAATCAAGCTAAACGGGAGAAACTCAGAAAAATCTCGTGCTATGGCCTGCCTAGCAGATACTAGACTTCAACAATATCTAGAAACTGGTGATTTAAGGGCGAAAAGACTTGCTGGAAATTGCTATATAGCCTCTAAAATATTCTTATGGAAAAGTCTCGGAATAAACGTATCAGAAATAAGAGATAGGAAATAAGTGCCTAGAAAAGATTAATCTGGAAAGCGGAAGAGGTGATTTTTTCTTTTTTACATCTCAAAAGCCATGCGAATCCTCAAAAATATGCTTTTTCTATTTAATATTTGCTTGGCGTGAAAATGCCGATAAAAGAGTTTAGAAAAAACAATTTATTGTGAGTGAGATTCTGGCGTTGGAGTAAGTAATCCAGCTAGAGTTAAGAAAGAATTAATTTTTGATTGGGCGTCTTCACGTTCTGTTTCAATATTTACGGTGCTAGCGTATACTCCCGCTCTTTTTCTTAACCCATTGTTTAGGTGTGCAGGAGGGTCTCTTTCGGTTAAAATAAGAATGGGGCTGTCTTGGATATTCCTTCTAACATCGCCTACATAATCTAAGAGTGTTTCTCCAGTTGGTAGCGAGAGACTCCTTGAGTTATATGCATGTCCGACATGTATTCCCTTCCCCTCCATTATTACTGCAGAAACGTCGTCGTAATGTTGTCTATTGAATTCTATACCTTTATGAGTGGTGTGGACTACTTGCAAGTTTCCAACTAATTGAGATGTAGTTTCTCTAAATGATTTCTTTCCCACGATTAAAATTGTCATAAAATTTGATTAAAATCACCCCTTTTAAACCCTCGTATTGTCACCAATATATAGTAATAGAATTAACTTACGCCGATTGCTTGTTTTGAGGTGGATTATCTTCTAATTGTTTTACTAATTCGGAAATTTCTTTTGCAGCGTCGGCGTTTACTGATAAAGAGTCTATTCCTTGTCCGACCAAGAATTCTACCATATCTTTTCTCGAAGCTGCTTGACCACAAATTGACGTCTCGACCTTAAATTGCTTACATTCTCTAATTACTCTTGAAAGTTGTTTTAAGACAGCCCAGCTCATTTCGTTGTATAAATATTGAACCAAATCGTTTCCTCTGTCTATTGCAAGTGTGTATTGTGTTAAATCGTTTGTTCCGAATGATATAAAATTAATTCCTTGCTGACAGATTTCTTTTATAACTACCGCCGCTGCTGGTGTTTCTACCATAATTCCCCATTTTATATTTGGATCGCCAATTATTTCTAGCTCTTGTAAATATACTTTGACCGCCTTTACTTCTTCAAGCGAAATAATTTGCGGGAACATTATTCCAAACTTGTGTCCCTTGTCGGCTAATTCTTTTACCGCCAAAAGCTCTGCTCTGAGAATCTTTGGATGTTTTAAGGAGAATCTAATTCCGTGTAATCCAAGCATCGGATTTCTCTCGATTTCTTTTGGTGCGCCTTCCAAATTAGAATATTCGTCTGTTCTGATGTCTGAAGTTCTAATCCAGATTTCTTTTCCTATAAAATTTTCTGCAATTTTTTCAAAACCAGTTTTTAACATTTCTTTATACTCGTCTAATTTTTCGTTATCTTCATAATACAAAGGATGTTTTCCATTCATTGCAATTATACCCTCGATTCTCACAAGACCGACTCCGGCAGCTTTTGTTTTTGCAGCTCTTTCTGCGAATTGTGGTAAATCTACAAGAACTTTTATTTTTGTTTTAGTTTCAACCACTGGAAGAACTTCTGCTTTTTTATTTTCTGCTTTACCAAGATAAACTTTTCCATTTGAACCATCTACAGTTATTATTTGTCCGTCTTCTAAAATTGAAGTTGCATTCTCCGTTCCAACAACTGCGGGGATACCCATTTCCCTAGAGACAATTGCCGCGTGAGCAGTTACTCCGCCTTCGTCTGTAACAATGGCTATCGCTTTTTGCATCGAGACGACCATGTCTGGATTTGTCATTTGAGTAACTAAAACATCCCCTTGTTTTATTTTGTCTAAGTCTTCCATTAATCTAATTATTCTAACTGGACCGGAACCAATTCCAGGACTCGCTGCCAAGCCAGATGTTAAAATTTTGCCCTCTAATTCCGCATCTCCTCTCTTGTCAACTAGCGTTGTTATAGCTCTTGTTTGAACAATAAAAATTTCTCCATTTTCTAATGCAAATTCTATATCTTGAGGGTGCTTATAATGATCTTGTAATTTTAATGCGTATTCTGCAAGTTCTTTAACCTCTGCCGTTCGCAAAACTTTTTGTTTAGATTTCTCCTCGTTGAGTGTAACTGTTTTTGTAATTCCGGAAGAATCTCTAACGATTGCGATTTTTTTATCAGCGACAGTTTCACTTACTATATCTAAATCTTTAGAGACAACATAGCTATCTGGTTTTATTCTTCCAGACACAATTCCCTCGCCTTGACCGAAAACAGCCTCGATTAAAATATGTTCCTGCTTAACTGGATCAATTGAAAACATAACTCCAGACTTATCTGAATTAATCATTCTCTGGACAACTGCGGCAATCGCGACGTATGCATCGAATCCTTTTTTAAGTCTATAATAAACCGCTCTTGCTGTGAATGCCGACGCGAAAACTGCCTTGACTTTTTCAATTAATTCGTCTTTACCTTTTACATTAATGAAACTATCTTGTTGTCCTGCAAATGAAGCTTCTTTCAAATCTTCTGCAGTGGCCGAAGAACGAACTGCTACAAAAACTGGTTCTCTTGCTGTTCTCATAATTGCTAATGCGTCTGGTGAGCCCTCGATTCCACTCAAATCTACATTGAATGTTTCGTATGCCTCTAAGATTTCGTTTTTCAAATCGTCTGGCATTTTTGTTTCTTTAACTAATTCTCTAATCTCTTTAGTTTTTTGATCTAAAGTCTTTGTATCTTCAATATCTATTTTAGAAAGTAAATGATTTATTTTTTCCTTAAGTCCGGTTGCTTCCATAAAATAATGATGCGCGGATGTCGTTACGATGAATGCTGGTGGAACTGGAAATTTAGAATTATACATTTCTCCAAGGTTTGCACCCTTACCACCTGCGATCGGAACATCAGTTTTAGAAATTTCTGATAGCCAGACTACGTACCTCTTTTCTGTCATAATGTATTTAGGTATTTAGATTTTATAAAGGTTATGATTAAAATTACTCATTAAGTGCCCATGGGAATTTTAGGATTAATCTCGCCGTATATTCTCCGCCATAATCATATTCCACACTGGTCCCAAACGTCGCTCCTCTACCTATTGCCTTAAGAGAATATTCTTTGCCAAATTCAAGCTGATCACGACTAAATCTGAATTGAACCTCGTTTAAGAGCCCACCCTTTTGAGATTTTAGTCTCACTCTAATTCTGGGATAATTGTTAAAATCTAACTCTGGATTTATTTTAATTCTGTAGGAAAATTTTTTTGGCGTTTCAAATGTTGTTGCTGTTTTTACTTTAGTTACTGCATCATCTGCATATCCAAAGATGGCGTAATTTGCCACAAGTGCATCCCACGCAGCTGCAAGCATTTGGTTTTTTACTACGAAATCATTTTCATCATATTCTCTGCCAGCATAGAAAAATTTATCCTCGTTTAACTCGTCTTCTAATGCAGTTAAAAATCCTTCCAGTAAACCGTGCTCGCTATATCTTTCTCTTTTAGGTCTTTTGTCTTCATCAAATCTAGAAATAGCGTTTACAACATCTCTCTTGTATAAAACCTCGTTCTTTATTGCACTCCCAACAATTTCTGCGGGTGTTTCTTCCATTAATGACCCATTTAAATATTCAGAATCTTCCTCCGATTTAGCAGTTTGGCAAAACGGAATTAGACAAGCCAAAACAAGTCCGAGATGCTTTTTCATGTTTTAATTAATTTTTTATTTATAATGAAGCTCGTTCTGCCCATGCCTCATAACCATTTCTTAAAAAATTTGTGGCTTTTGAATTTAATTCATCTGGAATTATTTGTTTTCGTAAGGCCGTCTGAATAACTGTTGCATAAACATCTGCTGAACCTTGCATTGCATCAATAAATGCTGATGCTTTTCCTCTAGCCACGTTAATTTCATCTTCACTCAATGGACACATTAAGAAATTTTCCAAACCATCATTATCAACTCTCTTCAGAAGCCCTGTTTTAACAAGTCCTTCATATGCGTACTGATTGTTCTTATAATTACCTCCATACACTGACTGCTTCCCATAAAATGCAGGTTCTAATGGATTTTGACCACCGCTTCCAGTGGAATATGTGTTTCCAATTATTGCAATATCGCAAAGTGCGTAAAGTTTATCTAAGACACCTGACTCATTTATAACAACAAAATTGTCAGATATCTTTTCCACGCCAGAACGCCCCGTGGTCATAATATGAGGTCGCATATATTCCATAGCATCATCTGGGTTTTCTCTTGGAACAATGACTACCTTTGTTTTTGGTCTCCTATCAATAACTTTTTTAGCTGTTCTTGCGAGTAAAACACATTCAGAAGTTGTAAGAGAGCCTCCTAAAATAACTTGATCGGAAAATAAAACATATTTGGATCGCATAGTATCTATTTCCGCCTGAGAGACTAATTTTCTTTTTTCAAATTTTAATGGATCTATGTGTAGATACCCATCCCAATAACCACCTGAGCTTACCATCTCGCTATGAGCCCTAATTGAGAAATTTACTTTAAGAGAATCATCTGGTTGTATCCCACGTCCGATATGAATCCCAGCCATTGGAATCTCTTCACGACTAAGATCCCCCACCAATGTCCTTGTGACTGAATCATCCTTCGCTGCAAAATCTTCACATTTAATATAAATATCAATTGTCGGTTCTAATTTTCTTATACCTCTGAGTAACATTGGAAGCTGTTTTACCGCTCCCATGTAGTCTGAATTAATATACAACGAAGTAAATCTGGATTTCGTTTTTACCATAAAAAATATAAAAAACTATGATATTTAAATGTAACTATAAAGTGGTAAATGATTTTGCGAAATGAAACCTAGATTAACAACTGAGATAAAGACTTCGTGTATATAGAATTCTATTGAAAGATTACATTACCTTAGAACCGTTTTCAATCCCTTTTTCTGGGGATAATAAAATTACTTTAGACTCGTCGTTATTTGATGCAGCTAATAACATTCCCTGAGATTCTGAGCCCTTCATTTTTCTTGGTTCTAGATTTACGATTACAATAATTTGTTTTCCTAGAAGCTGTTCTTTAGAATAGTATTTTTTTATTCCTGCTAAAATTGTTCGTGTTCCGATTTCAGTTCCTAAATCAACCGATAACTTCCAAAGTTTGTCTGCGCCTGCTAAATCCTCTACGGATTTTATAGTTCCAACTCGTAAATCTAATTTTGCAAAATCGTCATATTTTATTAAGTCTGTCATTGTTGCGATACCTTCGAGTTTTTTAGGTTCTACGGGTTTATTAACTTTTTCAATTCTTACCGAATCTTTTAGGGCAATCTTGTCTTCGGTTTCTATCTTTGTAAATAAAATCTCTGCTTTTTTTATTTTAGAAACTTTCAGCGGTTTGTTTATTTCTTTGTAGTCTATTTTAAAATTAAAAACTTCTGAAATTTTTTCCGATGTTCCTGGCATGAATGGAGAAAGAAGAATAGCGATTGCCTTTATTGAATCTGCTAACTCATAAAGAACTTTCTTATCTTGAGTCTCCCATGGTTTTTTCTCTTGAACATACTCGTTAGTTTTGTCTATAAAATAAAATATTTCTTTTAGCGCTTTATCTAACTCATAATTTTCTAAATAATTTTCTATTTTTTTCTTATCTAGTTTTAATAGTAATTTATTTTCCGTTTTACCTAAACCATATTTTTCAGCTAATGCCGAAACTCTTGAAACTAAGTTTCCTAATTTATTTGCTAGTTCTGTATTGTGACGTTCGATTAGAGATTTTTCGGATACGTCACCATCGCAACCAAATGAAAGAGCTCTCATTAAATAATATCTAACACTGTCTACTCCGTAACTATTAACCAGATATGACGGGGAAATGACATTACCCAAGCTTTTGGACATTTTCTGACCACCGATGGTAAAATACCCATGAATAAACAAATTTTTTGGAAGTTTATAATCGGCACCCAGAAGTAATGCTGGCCAGATAGTTGAATGCACCCTAAGAATATCCTTTGCCATTAATTGAACATTCGCTGGCCAAAATTTGTTAAAATTTTTATCTCCACTTTGTCTTAATCCGCTAACATAATTCCAGAATGCGTCTGGCCATACCCAAACAGTATGTTTCTTATCAAATGGAAGCGGTATTCCCCAAGAAATTTTTTCTTTTAATCTGGAAATAGAAACGTCTTGTAACCCACTTTCGATAAAGGTTAGAACTTCTTTTCTTCTAACCTCTGGGAATATACCATACTCTCCATTTTTTATTAATTTATATAGCTTTTCTTGAAAAGCAGAAAGTTTAAACAAATATGCCTCTTCTTTTTTTAATTCTGGCTCCCTATTATGTAAGGGGCATTTCCCGTCTACTAAATCTGCTTGAGTTAGATATTGTTCGCAACCAACACAATAATAAGATTCGTAAAATCCTTTGTAGATTAAGTTCTTCTTATAAAGTGTGTTGAGTAAATTTTCAACTTCTTTTTCGTGATATGCGTCCGTTGTTCTAATAAAATTATTGTTAGAAATATTTAACATCTTAAATACTTCCTTAAATTCTCCCGCAATCTTATCTGTAAACGCTTTTGGACTTAAATTTTCTTTCTCGGCAGCTTCTTGAATTTTTTGACCGTGTTCATCTGTTCCTGTTAGAAAAAAGACATCCTCTCCCAATAATTTATGCCATCTTGCTAATACATCTGCAGCTATTGTTGTATAAGCACTTCCTATGTGCGGAGACCCATTAACATAATAAATTGGAGTCGTAATATAAAATGTTTTGGCTTTATTACTAGAGCCAGACTTCTTAGTCGGTTTATCTATTTTAGACTCTGATTTTTTTACCATGATTTATTCAAGAAGAGTGCGTATAAAAATATAACTATCGATTTCTTTTTCTCAATATAATCCAAGCACCGATGCATGCACCGATGAAATTGAATACTAAGTCAAGAGCGTTGTTGAAATAATTTCCAACTCCCTGAGAATTAAAAAATACTACTGTCGATAGCTCTATTATTTCGTTTACTGCACCGATTCCCTCTGCGATTAATATTATAATAAAGGCGATTATCCACTTGTTTGCTTTTTCTTTTAGTGAGCCGTTTACTATTGCATAAACAAAAAATATGAATACGAAATAACAAAAGGCGTGCATAAATTGATCGTATCTAAAAATATTTAGTGGTTCGCCAAGAATCGGTATTAGCATATAGTCATATAATCTCGTTGTTCCGATTTTAATCGAACCGCCGAGAAAGTGTAACAATAGCCATACTGCGAAACCGATTTTAGCAATTTGCGGATAATGGAATATCTTATCTGTTTTTGCAATAACCCAGATTAAAATTCCTATTGTTAGCGTATATGTTAAAAATTCATAATTTCCTTTTACGACGAATATGATAGTAAAAATCAACAAAATGGCTATAGATAAATACACACCAAAAGGTCTTTTGAAAGAATTTGTTGTCTGCTCTTTTTTCATATATCCATCTAATTCTATTGGTTAATAAATGTTGTTGGATAGTTATGACTTTTAGTGTCTTTTTATAGTAGTGACAAAACAAAAGGTTTAAATATGTATATTGTATGTATCAATTAGAATAATTTAAGAAGTGATCGTGAATCAGCATGTATTCTGATAAATTGGAATATGAAAGAAATAACTTACGGAGAAGATGAGAATGTTTCAGAACAGGGTTATAATGTAGCTAGAGCTATGGTTGAAAGTGTCATGCATAACCTTGAAGAAAAATATCGTGTTCAAAAAGGTGAATGGAAACCAGTAAGTGAAACGAAGAATATTTATTTGGGGGATATTACTCAATATTTTCCAACCAAACAATTAGCGAGAGTTTTAGAAGTATTTCCTGATAGAGATTTAAAAAATTTAAAAATTCTAGATTTGGGTTGTGGCGCTACAAGAGATTTGGTGGGCCCAGGCACTGTTTCTTATTTACACAGGCACTTTGAGCCATGGTTTTGTAGAACTCTTTTCGAATTGGGTTGCCCCGCAGCAGGAATAGATTTAGGATATTTAGGAGATGAATCATTTGAGCATTATCAAAGAGATCTCTTAGGGCCCCATTCACTAAGTGATTTTTCAGACGGATCTATAGATCTTGTAACTGCAGATAGGTTTTTTGATGGAATGGATATACTTGGTGATAAATTAAGGGATATAATAAAACCTGTTCTGAGACCCCAGCTTGAAAGAGTTGTAAAAGAAAAAGGTTTCTTCTTATATTGCGGAAGAGACTATGGGCCCGATTGGTGTTAAAATGACAGAAAATAAAAGATTTACAATAACAAAACGTATAGCCAAGCATGGCAGACAAGTAATCATAGTCATACCTAAAATTCTCGAGGAGCATTTATCACCTGGAACAATTGTTGAATTAAATATTAGTGTAATTGGGGGAGAAAATGCGTGAAAGGAGTTTAGAACGAACCTTGGCAGAAATTCAGGTTTTAACGAAGGAAATAAAAGCTAGAATTAAGGTTCCAAATATTGGTTATGATGCGCAAAATTATCTTACTGCTATCGAACATGAATCTAGAATTGTTTATGATAGCCTTAGAAAAGTCGAAAAAAAACTTTTTAAAAAACAAGATTCAGATTGTCGACATGAAATAAATCGATATTTTGGAGATTTTGGTATTGCATCTAAAAACCTCGCTGATAGTATTAATCTTTTTTTACAATCTCTTTATTCTAGTGGTACACCATCTCTAAGGGGATCATCTACACAATTATCAAACGTGCCTCTTAGTATTAATGGGAAGACGATTTTAGAAGTTTTCTCCGAGGTTCATGATCCGAATCCATTGAATCCAATTAATTTAATTAGAAATAGAAAGGCACATAATCGTGGAAGTGAAATAATTACTTGGGATGGGGATTACCTGTTTATAGATATTTATTCATTAGGAAAACAAGATACGATTAATCCGCGTGATTGGATAGAAAAACAAGCGAAGAATTATTTGAAAATGACAAAATTAGTTTTAGAAGCCATTACTGAGCAAGATTCAAAGATTCTCTCTCCAAGAAATGACGTAAAAAGAAAATCCGTAATGTTACAGAGATTGCAGAATTGGAAAACAAGATATCAAAAACCAGTCCAAGTTGTGGCAACGGCGGCATTAATTTCTTCAGGCGTAGTCGGAGGAGTATTAGGAACGCTTGCTTATCAAGAATTGGAAAGAAATCGAAATCATTCCGAACTAGTTAGAAGTTCACTCGAGTTAGAAAATCTTCTTTGGCAAACCAAAGATTTTACCCATATTGCGAAATCACAACTATCCGAAGTAAAGGCAGAATATTTACAAAGTTTAGATAATAATTCTAAAACAAAT
>CAZNOS010000030.1:0-10411 GCA_964574775.1 Candidatus Woesearchaeota archaeon
TATCTGTCTCGTTAATTTTATTTCCCATCATATCTGCCCAATAAGTTATATTAAGTTTAGTACTCACAACACAGGTTCCAGAACTACAGGAAAAGCCGGCGGAACAAGTTCCGCAACTACTTACAGTCCTAGTAATATTGCAATTATCATTCGCAGTTACACTTCCGCAAGTTCTACCTAAACGAGTACAAAAAGTAGCATTACTCTCTGGAGTACAACATGCCCCACAATCAGCGCAAGTAGAACATGTTTCACCATAAGTAGGATTACACACTCCATTTCCACAGGCACAAGAATCTAGGGTCTTGTTGCAAACCGTAATGTAATTGAAACCATCATAATCATCACAAGCAATACATCTATTATTATCCGTATTTGTAGGAGTGCAGACACATGAATCAGTGTTCAAAGCTGTTCCGTACTCGGTAACGCCCGCACAATCTTCTTCGTCAAGCACAGTCCAACTAGATGCAACACCTACACATTCATCATCGCCCACAACAAAAGAAATCTGAGTCATCAAAACCAAAACCAAAAATAAACCTAAAAATAAAAACACACCCTTTCTCATATTGAATAGACAAATAAATAGTTTATAAATATTGTCATATTAGATAACTTTGCCGATAATGGCACACGCAGAATTTTGATTATCGAAAAAGTCTTTACATTTTATAAAATAAGTCGAACCTTTTTTAAGAGAAGTTGTGTGTATTAATCCGTTGCTATTCATAGATACAGATTCATTACCTGTAAAGGAGAACGAACAGCCCATCCCCGAATCTGCCGCATTAATAAATTTGCACGTTGCTTGCTCGTTCGTTATAATTTTTAATGATCCCCTGTCGTTATAAATTCTAGCTATAACTGGCACGGTTGTTTCATATCTTAATTTTAAGTTTTCCGTCCTATTGGCCCTATTCCCAGCCTCATCCGTACAAACAACCTCAATCTTATAATCACCCTCGCTTTTGTTTGTAATTATTTGCGTATGAGTTGCTGAATTCGTATTCGCAAATGGATATAAAATAGTTGTCTCATTTTTGTAAAATAGTCTCCACTTACAACTTGCCTTGTTTGCATATCCGCCACCCCGTGTTTTTGCCGTTAAGGTTATATTTGTAGAACCAACAGAAAGAACTAGCTCGCCGATTGGACCAATTTCACTAATCTCTAGAAGATTAGATGGTCTTAAGGTATATTTTGTAGGATTTTGGTTCGTGTTTCTTTGATAAATTTCATCTTCGTTTCCCTCTAACCATGGTTGGTCCTTACATTTGATATAATAATCTGTTGTTTTAGTTAAATTTAAAGTAACGTTTCTTAAAGTACCAGAACAGAAATAACCATTTAATACAGCTAAATCAGACACCTCACTATCACAACTAAATTGATTTGTGTTAGATTCATAAGTTTCATCTTCTCCTGTGATTGACACCATAGTTCCCATTTCTTCGTATGTTTTATCTTCGAAATCCCATCTACATTCTGCGGGTTCATTTAATTTAAATTCGATTTCTTTTTCTGTCGTATTGAATATTATTGCACTTCCACTAACCGGAGTAAAATTTAATATCGCCGGAGGAACATTGTCTGGCGTTTGCATAACCTCGAATGAAAGCTTATACGCATTTGCGTTTGAATTTCCAGCCACGTCTTCGCATCTTACATATAAATCATATTTACCGTCTGTGATTAAAAGAGGGTATGCTGTTACGTCTTCGAATTCATCTGGAACTTGTCCTGGAACGTTTAAAATAATTTTGTGCTCTCTGTTCCATCCGTCGTCAAAATCGTTTTCCATTGATTCAAGTGCCGAACCTGCGCTACCGATATTAAATGCACAATGAGAATCTTCGTTTGTGCTAACGATTATTTCGACTGCAGAAAATGGCGCGATTGGACTTTGCGGATTTGTACTTCCAGAAATTATTGGGGGAGAGTTATCGTTTGACGAAACACAATATCCCTTATCTACTCCTTGTGGTTCTTTATATTCGCAACTTCTTCCAAGAGCTTGACATCTATATTCTGAACAGGGTAAACTATCTGCCCCGCATAAAGAACAATCGCCAGAGGACGGAGAACGCCATGGATTTACTTCATATTTTAGAGAAAAAAGTAGAACATCATACCTTGCAGATTCTCCCCTCTTTATACTGGATACAATTAAATTATCTTTCGAACTACCGCTGCCAACCCAATTTATATTTCCCGCACAATCTCCCAGTCCGAGAGATCTTTCGTCTAAAAATTCTATTACTTTTGGATCTGGTATTTTTTCGTCATTAATTAATTTTTGAAATAATCTTCTTACTTCGACAAAATGATCATCATGTTCACAAATATATTCTCCATTTTTTGAAGCATTATACAAAACATTTTTCGGAGACCTAATATTACAAAACTTGACTCTTGGGTCTGTATCATGCCACGATCCATCAATAAATTGAATAATTCCTGCATTTCCCCACCTCGATGGTTCTGCGGATGTATCCACCACACTATTTGCTTTTTCATTTTCTGTTATTGACCACTGTTCATGTTTACCTTTGTCGTGATCAAACCAAACTGCCTTTTCATAATTACCCAAGCTACAGGAACCCTCCTCATCGTTATCAGAAGAACCCCCGGGTATTTTAGGAAGACACATATCTAGCTGAAGGTCCCCTAGTAATGGATTTGGAATCTCTAAGACATCAGTTGCACTCTCAAAGAATGTTTCTGGATTTTCAATTGTAATCGGAGCCCACGGATTTGCAGTACCCGTTGTCCAAGATCCTTCTTCTTCTGATGGGCAATAAGTTATTAGGGTAGAATAAACCGTTCCTTGAATACAATTGTCTACTTCGGGTTCCCAAATATAACAAAATTCTGGGTCGCAATCTTCTTTCCAAGAATCGTCTTCTAAATTGTCCGGATCTGGCATAACGGCTAAACAATCTTGCCACGGATTAATGATGCAGCTTGCCACATTTCCTTCTTGTTCGCAAATTTCATTTCTATAATCCGAGCATGGTTCTGTGTAAATTTCTCCGTTTAAACAATATTGCTTGAAAAATCTACTTCCCACAGACCTTCCCCCGCCCGCACACCAACTTGCTCCATTTTTAAGAAAAATATCTATATTGTCTGGCAAAGGAACGCAAGATTGAAGTCTCGCCGAAGGATTGGAAATATAACATCTTGAAGTTCCACTCAAAACAAAACTTCCTGCCGGAAATTCACGCCCAGCTCTACTAAATCTTATTGTATCGTCATAGCCGTTACTGGGCCCGTCACTTACACCAGTCTCAATTACCTCGCCATCAGGACCGTAAACCGTAGCTCCCAAACTTCCCGAAAGAAGTATTACGAGATTTCCTCCGCCCATAGCTATTGGCTTCCAAAGAAATCTTGAAAGTGGTGTATGAGGAACGTCAGCTAGATTACAATTAGAACTTTTACAAATTGCAGAAGTTAAACTTTCTTGCATACACGTTGTTCCAGCATCATAGTCGCAATCTGTTTTTCTTTCGTCTGGATTACCACAACTATCTTTATAATAAACGTCTTCTTTAAAACAAAATGTCTTATCTGTTTTTCTGCAAGTCGTATTTAACGACGGACTTGAACAAAGCAAATCTGTATAAAAAGTTCCTTGTGTGCCGCACGATGCCCTAGTCGTATATAAGCACTGAGTATCATATCTTGTGTTCATAACACAAGCACCAGTATCTTGAGAGTTTGCGGATTGAGCACATTGCTCTTGTGTTGATTCTTGCCAGCTAAATTCCATTCCTGCAGATCGAGATAAAAAATAACAAGACGATTGCAAGACATATCTAGACGTTGTTCCAAATTGACAACATCCAAAATTACATTCAGAAATACTATCACAAGTTTGGTCGGAGTAGAACTGAGAATTTTCAGAATTACAACTATCCGCTTCTACGTTTGGGCTACAAACACCCATCGACGGATCCATACAACACCCAAGAGCATAAACAGAGCTAATTAAAAAAAACCCCAAAATTAAAATTAATAGTTTTCTCATAGTGCTAATATGCAATTTCTAACTGCAAAATTGAATTCTTGTTTAGTTTTTGTGTCTCTAATTGTGTAAATTTTTTCGTCTTTACCACTTACAAATAATTCTAATTCGTAATCGCTATTCAATCGAGAAATTGCAACTATATCTGCTCCGCAATGTTCTTCTCCACAAATACACGTCGCTTCTTTTCTTATAATTTGATTGGAGATTAAAATAAAATCAAAAACAGGACTATATTGTCTTGAAACAAACGTGCTAAATTCTTGTGTTGCGCCATCTTTTGTAATAGTAATCTTTTTATCTATTGTTCCACTTATTTCACCAGGAAAGATCTCAATTAGATATTTAGTCGGTCCAGCAACATAATCGTAATTTTCAAAAATATCTTCTAATCGATTTAAACAATTATTAATTTTTGATTGCGTGTCTTGTTCTATTTGCCGCTCTATTTTATCTTTTAACATTGGCTCTAAAATTTCACACTGTTGTTCTTTTCCCTCGATATAACATAAAAATTGCACTTTTGTCTCGCTAAACAAAAGAAATGGTTGCGGATTTATTATTCCGCCTTGTGGAAGAATTTCATCCGTTGATTTTTTAATTTCATCCATTAGACATTTTTCAATAAATGCCTGTGGATTCTCCTGAGGATTAATTTCTGAAGCAGGTTCACTTCTTAATAAATAATAACCCACTATAGCCGCAACAACTATTATCGCGAGAATTATAAAAATTGTTACCTGTCCTCTTTTGTTATTGATGCCCTTTATCATCACCAATCGAAGTAAAATGTTGTTTATAAAGGTTTTCTGATTTATTAAAAATTATATATTTAAACGATTATCTTCTTTTTAGCATTAATTCAATCTTTTTTGGATCTCTCTTTATTTCCTTAACTGAAGAAGCTGGGCCAATTAAAGTTATAGCATCTTGCTCTCCAACTAGAATTCTTGCAATATTATGTCTTATTTTATCAAAAGCCGTTTGATCTTCCTGTCCCGAAAGCGTTGAAATTTCTACACCCTGAAAACCCTTAATGTTCCCAATTAGAGTCATGGTAGTTTCAATAAGCTTAGATTCTTCCTCTGGCTTTAATCTGCCCTGTAAAATTATTATCTTATTTTCAAGAATTAAACCCATCAATTTCTTTACTCTCCCAAGGCTATCTTCTTTAGCAATCTCAGAATACGGCATAAAATGTATAGTTAAATCATTTTCTTTTCGTTTAACCTCTTTTTTTGCCATTTTATCTTGCTCTCTTAACTAATTTAAATATCTCGTCATAAAATTCATCCATTCCGTCACCACCTTTAGCAGAAATTCCAACAATTGTATACTCTGGAAATGCCGCCTCTATTTTCTTAATATCTGATTTTTTTAAATCTATCTTATTTGCGACAATCAAAACAGGAATCTTTCTTGCGGCCAAATTTCCAATAATTGTTATATTTACCTGTGAATACGGATTTTCAGTAGAATCTAAAACAATTACAACAGCGTCCATATCATCAAGCCATTTAATCGACTCAATAATTCCCTGAGTAGCTTCTTTTGCTCTAGATTGAGATTCTTTCTTGCTCAAACCAAATTCTAAAAATTCTTCAAAATCAATCTTTGTCGCAATACCTGGCGTATCGATTAATTTAAACTCTAATTTTTTACCGTTTTTCTCGATTTCAACTTTTTCTTTAAATTGTACATTTCTAGTTTCGTGCGGAATTTTAGAAACAGTTCCCAAGTCCTCTCCGAGCCAATCTTGACATATTCTATTCGCTAAACTTGTCTTTCCAGCATTTGGCGGACCATAAAATCCGAGCTTAACCTGACTTTTAGTTTTAAAAAATTTAGACCAGAATTTTCTTGTAAATTCCTTTAATTGTTTCATCACCATGTTTGAATTTAATTTCCAGCATTTATTAACCTTTCGCAGTTTTCTTGATATCAACCAAATTTATAATTTTCGATTGAATTGACTTGTTCAATGCATTATGTATTTCTTATATTATGACTATATTTTTCTAAAATTATTTTTATCATCAAATCTAGGATTCTGTGGATTAAAACGAGTTGGTTGTCTAGACGGAGCAGAACTAGTCCTGCTTGAATATGGATTTGCAATTGCCACAGTCTGCTGTCCGACGTTTTTCTTGGCTTCTTTCATTGCAAAATAAGCCGAAATTCTATCGACTGGTATTAATTCATACATTCCAGTATTTTTACCATTTGCTTTTTTAATTGCGTAAGATATTTGTTCTCCAGACCAATTCTTTCTTCTAAGTTCGGAATCTATTTCTCCATAAGAAACATTTCTCAATTTAGAATTATTAATAAATGAGACGAGGTTAAACAAATATATTCTATCTTTAAATAAATGTTTCTCATACCTAACTTTGTACCAAACTTGCAATAATGTATACAATATTAATATTAAAATTAATATTAAAATTAACCATAATATTGTCGGCCATACTGGTTTGCAATCACTTCTACAATTTTTATAATTCTCGCCTAAATTTTTCTGACAAACTTTATTAAAGTTACATGGAGCAACATTATTTCCAATCGATAAATCTCTTAAAATAGGAGAAACAAACATTCCCACGTCTTTAAATCCAGAAATGAAAAAACTAAAACTACGACTTTCTCCTGCGGGGATTTCCAAATAAACTGCATTATCCATATCTTTTTTATCGGCGGCAGAATCAAAGTGTAAATTAACTGGAGCCTCTTGTATAAAAAAATAAGCAGTTTTATCTGCCTTAGATTGTAAATTAATATTATACACAGTAATTAAATCGGAAGCTATATTATTTTCATTATACAACCGAAGCTTTTCCTGAGTTATTTGCAAATCGAAGTTGTCCAAGCCCCACGTAAATATCGCATCTTTGTAAATACTCAAATCACTATAATTTCCGGGAGAAATTTCTTTAACTAAAGACGGATTAATAATTGTGGATGTACTCCCAATAAGCATAACTTTTTTTTCCGCCAAGATAATCGAGGATGGCACAATAAGAGAAATCAGTCTTTGGGCAATAGAAACAAATCCTTCGTTAGTATATACTTGAGTTCTCTCCAGATCCAATTGCTCTAATTGATAGCTAAACTCGGTAATATTAGACTTACTTCTAACAAATTCCCTATATAGCAACGGAAATGTATCTATCTTTTGCCCAAGATCTATAAGCATTTTTCTTTTCAATTCGAATGAAGTATTCAAATAATTCTGAGGTGAAACCGTATTAACCACAAAAGATTTTGTAGCAGAATGATTGCCACCATAAGCAGTCACGTTAATTACATATTGTTGAGATGCATTCTCGTAGTTGTGTGTCGCAAAATGTCCAACCGTCGTAATAGTTGAACTACCATCTCCAAAATTCCATTCTAATTTAGAAAAATTATATAAAACATCGGCATAAAAAATAACATTCATTCCAGCTGGCGGAGAAATCGGATAAATATTCTTCACGATTGGAGATTCAAAAACCTCGGTAGTCAAGACGAAAAGATTGTTTTGAGTTGTTCCTTCATTCAAATAGATGGTCGTATTTTTTTTACCAAAATAATTTACCAACCAATTAAAACTATCTAAAGAAATATAATCAGAAAAATTAATTTTTGGTTTTATCAATAAGACTTCATATATTTTATCCTTTAACACTGGTCCATCATTTGTACCATATCTTAAACCGATATTTTCCATATTAAGAACCACATTTTGTCCGTAAAAAGATATTGGAACAACACATCCACCAGCACAATCATTAGGATATCTTACATCCAAATAATAATTTATTGCATTACTTGCTCCACTACTAAATTCTTCTCCTAAATCAACATTTCCAGCAAGGGAAGAATATTTTGGCACAATAGCAAATATGGAATAATCTGAACTTAAATTCACAGAGTTTTTATAATATCCACAACTAGAGCCACTCACTTCTTTTAATATGGTATAATTAGACAAATCAGCTTCAGATCTTATACACACATCATAAGAACCAGCCACGGAAGATTGAGATAAATTAATAAGACATCCAGATCCTTTAGTGTAATCGGCACTATAAATAGAAAACTCGCAAGAACCAATTTGTCCGCCATTTTTCTTTAAAGACATTTCGAAATCAGTTATGGAACTAGTGCCAGAAATATTTGCTCCAATATAATAAGATCTAGATGCGGGAAGTGTAATACGCTCACAATAACCAAAAGAATCTATCAAATTACCATAAACAATAGGATAACTAGAATTAAAACATCCGCTAGAAACCAATCGTGGATTGTTTAAATCGCCAGAAGCCAAATCAAAATTCCATACATAACTATCCGCAATTTTTATCGAAAATGGCAATGAATCATATTCTCCGAAAGTAGAACTCAGCGTTAGATTTAGACCATTGGTGTGAGCACCGTTTCCGACCAAATAAAGTCCAAGTGTTCGTCCAGCACCAGAAGTATTAATCTGCTTTGTCTGAGAACCATTATCACTGATAGAATATAAAGAAGTACAATTATAACTTTCGCAAGACAAACTTCTGCCAGTTCTTGTCAAAAACTCTCTCAATACAATTTGTCCAAAGCTAGAATTAAAAACTAAATCAGTAGGAGCATTCGTCAAACTCAAAAAAAACGAACCAGAAACGGGTTCACCTAACGAATAATTTTGCTTAAAAGAAATATTGCTAACACTGTAAGTTAAAGCCATGACGCAAGAAGAGTAAAATATAATGACTAATACCGCACAAGCTAAAACATAACCACTCTTTTTCATAGATATCCAATATGAGGGACGTTTATAAAATTATTGTTAGGACAAATATTCCATCCCAAAACCTTTATAAACCACTTTTTCAACAACTAGATTATGGCTTACAAGGTAAATGTATCTCATAAGGGAAAAACAATAAAGTTTGAAGTAGACAACGAAGAGTTAATCGGAGTTATAATTGGAAGCGAAATAGATGGAAAACAAATTTCTGCTGACTTAGAAGGATATGAATTAACAGTTACAGGAACTTCTGATAAAGCTGGTTTTCCAGGAATGCCAGATGTAAAGGGTCAATCTCTAAAGAGAGTAATTTTAACCAGAGGACGTGGAATGAGAAACAACGGTGAAGGATTAAGATTAAGAAAAACAGTTAGAGGAAACGAAATCTCTGCCGACACAGTTCAGATTAACCTAAACGTAAAGAAAGAAGGTTCTAAGAAATTCGAATCGATGGTTCCAGTAAAAGCTGAAGAAGCTAAGAAATAATTCTAAATAATCACCTTTAAAAAACTAGATTTCTTATCTGAAATATGTTAAATGAAACGTTTTTTGAAAAATTAAAAGAACAAGCCAAACAATACTCAGAGAGTGGTGGAAGTCATGAATTTAGCCATACCGAAAGAGTATACAATCTAGCATTAAAAATCTCTAAGAATGAAAACGTAGATTTAGAAATTTTAAAGGCTGCAGTATTACTACACGACATTGCTAGAGAAAAAGAAGACAAGGGTGAATGTAAATGCCATGCAGAAGAGGGCGCAAAACTCGCAAAAGAAATTCTCAAAAATCTAAACTTTCCAAGAGAGAAAATAGACAAGGTGGCATACGTAATAAGAGTTCATAGGCACAGCACAAATATTACTCCAGAAACAAAAGAAGCCGCAATACTACAAGACGCAGATAGGCTTGATGCACTTGGGGCAATTACTATTGGAAGGATGTTCTCTACGGGCGGAAAAATTGGAAGACCGCTATATGATCCCAAAATTCCACCAACAGAAGTGAAAGGATATTCTACTACAACAATAAACGGATTCTATAACAAAATACTAAAAATAACGCCAGAAACATTCAAAACAAAAGAAGCCAAAGAGATAGCAAAAGGACGATATAAATTCGTCCAAGAATTTTTAGAAAGATTTATTAAAGAATGGGAGGGTAAAGAATAATGGAAGAAGACATAACAAATTTACCAACAATAAACGTAGGAACAGTTGGGCACATAGACCACGGTAAAACAACTTTACTATCAAAACTATCTGGAAAATGGACAGATACTCATTCTGAAGAATTAAAGAGAGGAATTACAATCAAACTCGGTTATTCTGATACGATTGTAAAACAGACATCTGATGGAAAATACACAACTAAGAAAGATGTCGAAGGCAAACCTGTTAGATATTTGACGTTTGTAGACGCGCCAGGACACGAAATGCTTATGGCAACAATGCTTTCCGGAGCAGCAATTATGGACGCAGCAATTTTAGTCGTCGCTGCCAACGAAGGAATAAAACCACAAACACAAGAACATCTCGTCGCACTTCAAGCTAAAAAAATCAAACACGTAATTATTGTTCAAAATAAAATCGATTTAGTTTCTAAAG
>CAZNOS010000031.1:0-6752 GCA_964574775.1 Candidatus Woesearchaeota archaeon
TTAACTAATTCTAAAACTTCTTTTTGTTTGTTTGGCACAAATCTTATAGATCCTGCATTTTTGTGTCCACCACCCTCAACGAAGGCTTCTGGAATATTCTTATTAAGATAAACTATAAGTTCTTGTACTGAAAAATTAGATTTATCAGTTGCTCTCATAGTTATTGCATCAGTCATACAACCAAGTGTAATAACACTATCAATTTTTTTCTCGCTTTGTATATAATCATGAATAAGACCGGTTACTCTTCCTGGTTTTGGATAAAATCCTCTAGAAAAGTTTTCTTCAATCGCCAAAGTTTGTACTGTAACTTTTCCAATTGTCTCTATTTTAACCGCAGCCTTAGCAATTTCAAGACCTTTTTTATCTAAATTTACAATATGCGGTGCAAGCAAACTAACCAATGCCTTTTGTTTTGGTCTGGGTTCGCCGAATAAAACTTCGATGTATTCTCTAGCTTCCATAAATCTAAGTTTAGAGGAAACGAAATCAATTACGGACGCTATGTCTTTCAATAGTTTTTCATCGTATCCAAATTTATTAGCAATTTCTAAATAATCTTTCAATACTTTCGGATTGTCCGTTCTATCAGCCATCCCTGCCATCGAGGGTATTTGTAGTATGTTCAAATTAGGATCTGGATTTACCAAACGTGCAAGTTCTACACATAACATTCCAGCAGAAAATTCGCTACCGCTCTCATTAACTAACCACGGATTTATATTCACCAATGTTTCGTCGGATATAACATCTTCGTCAAACTGATGATGGTCCACAACAATAAAATCTTCTCCATGAACCCTTCCTTGTTTTATTCCCAATAAGTCTTCTTTTCCCGATCCAGTATCAACAATTAAAATTAATGGCATTTTGTTGGAAAATTTAGCTGCGTTAGACAATGAATGTGCAGTATCTCTAATAGAATCATCGAGTTCATACATAGGAGCATTACATGGAGCACGAGTATAAAATTCCCATTCTGCCTTTGGCGCAGAGCCATGTTGTTTTGCAATCAATGGTAAAATTGCTTTTTCTAAAGCATATCCCGCCGAATATCCATCTGCGTCACTATGATGTCTCACTATAATCGGTCTACTCTGAATAATGGCAAGTCTAATTTCAGTAGCAGCCTTAACAAATCTGTCCTTTAATTTCTCGAGTATTGGGCTCTCAACTAAAAATGGAACTACTTCAACTTTAGCTCGGTCCTTTTCAATTTTAACTAATTTTTCTAAAAACTCTTTTTTATCGACATCATTTAACTTCCAGATTTTTTTCACTTCACCCTCAAGTTCATCATTATATTCTTCAATTCCAACAACTGCCTTAATAACGTCTCCAACATCTACATGTGGATAAGCTCGAACTCCAGCGCCGTCAAAAGCCTTAAGAGAAAGTATTCCTGTGCCGTCAGATAAAGCAAATATTGTAGGCCCGCCTGTTTGTACAACCTTTTCAACAGTTCCAAATACAGAAAAAGAGTCGCCCTTATGAGCAACACTAATATCACAAATACTTATATGACTAGCATTATCAACATTCTCAGAAAATTCCCGAAAATCTTTAACAAAACCGTTGTTCGATTTAGAATTTTTCTTATAATCAAATTTATTATTCTTCATTATCTTTATTCAATTAAATCAAGAAATGACCCTATTAAAATCTTTGGGTTTCAAAAACCAATAAAAATTCGGTTAAAAATTTCTCTCAAAACCTATAAACCTGCACCATTAGCTTTATAAATCATTATTTTCTTCATATCTGTATGATGATTAAAATTCTGAAAGACGAAAAAAATGAAGTAGAGCTCGAAATGGATAATTTAACTATAGTAGAACTTCTTAGAATCTATTGTAATAAAGAAGGCGCAAAAGTTGCCGCATGGAAAAGAGACCATCCAACTAAGAATCCAATATTGCACGTCGAAGGCGAAAACGCATCAAAAATAGTTCAAAAAGCAATTGTTTCAATACAAAAAGAACTTGACAAATATTCTGAAGAGTTCAAAAAGATGAAGTAAAACTTAAGTTTATTAAGGTAATTTTTATATTTATTTGATGATTGATTCTGCTTTAAACGCAACGTTATCAACTATTCCAGGGGGCATGGTTTTATCTAATGGAGGTTTAGCAGGCTACGTTATTCTTTGCGGTTTAATGTTTGTAGAGGGTCCGATTGCTACACTACTTGCATCTTTTTTATCTTCGATCGGAATATTTAATGTTTTTTATGTTTTTATTTTATCATTCTTGGGCAATATGATTCCTGATACACTTTTATTTTTATTCGGAAGATATAGTAGAAAAAAACGAGTGGAATCACTAGCGGGAAAATTCGGATTATCAAAAAAAGCATTACTGAAATTAGAAAGTGGTCTGAAAATGCATTCAATAAAAACATTATTTTTATTAAAGAGCACAAAGTTTATTTCGGTTTTTGGGATAATTGTTGTAGGTTTTTTGAAATTGTCTTCTAAGAGATTTTTCATTTCGGCGGCAATCTTTAATCTTTTATTTTCTATAGTTTTTGTTTCAATTGGATTTTTTTCAGGAGTTGCATTTGGTAAAGTCTTGGCTTATTCAAATTACATAGGGATATTTTTATTTTGTGCAGTTGTTTTTGTAATTATATTGGGGGTTGCTCTCAAAATTATCTTTAGAAAAATAGTCGGAAAACTTACAGAATAGAGTGAGATTACGGTTTTTTGTTTATTTAGAATTTGAATAAACTTGCTAAAAATCTAAGCGGATCAACTATTTGTCTAACTTTGCTCGTTTCATCTCCGTATATTGTAGATACAGGAACAAGACCAATTTTTCCATTTTGTTTAATAATTTTTTGAATAATTTCACTTTCTAAATCATATCTATTGCATTGTAAATCTATTCCATCTAATGCTTTAATTTTTAGCGCTCTATATCCACATTGAGAGTCCGGAATCCATCTCCCTAATTTTGCACTTATTAGCCACGAGGAAGCAATATTGGCAAATCTTCGAACATAAGGCATATCGGTCCCAAGCATCTCTCTGCAACCAAGGATTAAATCATAATCTCCAGTTTCAGCAAGCCCAACGAATCTGAGAATTTCGGATGGATTATGTTGATTATCTCCGTCAAGTGTAATCATATAGTCTAAACCTTTTTCTCTACCATATTCAAATCCTCTTTTTAGTGCGCTTCCCTTGCCTCCATTCTTTTCTTGCCTTATAACTGTAGCCTTAGTAAGGGCGAGTTGTTCAAGGGTTTTGTCTATGCTTCCATCATCAACTACTATTACTTCTGGGACATAATCAAAGCATCTGTTAACAACTTCACGTATATTTTTTTCCTCATTATAAGTAGGAATGAGTGCTGCATAGCTTTTTTTTAATTTTAAATGAGTTTCCATTTTTAGTATCTATGTTTAATCTGTGTTTTTTTATGAAACCACTATTAAGTTACGTCACAACAATCTTTTTAAAACCTTCTAAACTGGTTTTTTTATGAAAAAATTAATAGAAAGAACCATAACAGATGGCATTCGTTTCTGCTGTGAATATGAACGAAGTAGAAAATTCTTTAGTTCAATAGAGAGACTAGCAAACCTAACTCATACTTATGAATTTGATATATTCAATGTTCCAGACAAGCAGCATGTATTAGCACACAATCATGGTTTTAAGGTTTTTGGAAAAGTTGCAGACATGTATATTCTTGGTCCGGCCTCTAGAAGACCCGTATATGGCTTATTTTATCACAAACTGTTCGAGAATCCATATACCTGTGCTTTTTTAGAAGCATGGAATGCAATACCTGCAAATAAAATTAGAAAAATCCAAGATTATACCCAGAACGGAGAAATCATTGCACTAGCCCCTTCTGGCCCCGAGCATTTCCCAAGTGAAAGAGGCGAACTTGGTGCGGCTTGGATTGCAAAAACTCTACAGGTTCCAGTTATTCCTACTAAAATTATTCAGGGAAAACATTATGTCCGTATAGAATCTAGACAGGAGATCGCTGTACCTTCTGACGCAACAAAAGACGACCTACGAGAGATTACTGATCTAATTATGAAAGAACTAAAAAGATAATATTTGCTAAAAATCAATTACAGTAATACTTATAACTTCTCCAAATATTAAATTTCTATGTCTCACGAAACAAAAATATCAGCTGGAAGCTTTGATCTAAATAAATTTCTCTTTGGAGGATATGAAACCGACATCATCACCACAATTTACGGTCCCGGGGGAAGTGGAAAAACAAATCTCTGTCTTTTGGTTGCGGTCTCTCAAGCAAAAAAAGGAAACAAAGTAATTTACATAGATACGGAGGGTGGGTTTTCATCTGATAGAGTTGCCCAACTTTTAGAAGAAAATAAAGAAGCCCTAGATTCAACTTTAAAAAATATTATGATTTTGAAACCAACATCATTCAAGGAACAGGAAGAAGCATTCGAGCAACTTCTCAAATTTGTTAAAGCGGGCGGAATATCCTTGATTATAATAGATAGTATAGCAATGCTTTATCGTTTAGAACTTGGCGACGCCATCAAGTCAGAAAACACGGGAAACATTCAGGCCGTAAATAGAAAACTTGCAAATCATTTAAGAATTTTAACAGAAATTTCTAGGAAACAAAATATTCCTGTAGTAGTTACGAACCAAGTATATTCTACATTCACAACGAATGAAAGTCAGGAAACAGAAAAACAATTTTCCATGGTCGGCGGAGATCTTTTGAAATATTGGAGTAAATGCATTATGGAAGTTCAAAATTACAGAGGAAGACGGGTATTAAAATTAAGAAAACATCGGTCTCTTCCAGAAAAAGAACTCGAGTTTGAAATAATAAATACGGGAATTAGAAAACGCGGCTGGATTTAATATAGTTCGAGCAAACAAAGTTTATAAACGAGGAATTACACAAAAGAGTATGTCATTAATTACAAGGCATGCGGCAGAAGGTGTTTTAAGAGGAATAAGAGAATCTGGGGCATCTGAGTTATTGCGCGCTAAAGGAACTACACTATTTTTACTTAGAATGTTATATGATGCAAACGCTTTATCTGATTTTCAATTGGATGAGGCATTATCCGCAGCCATTATAAACGATGCTAAGACGACCGTAAAATATATGAGAAGAGCGGGGGGATATGCAGATCATGCAGGTGCTGGCCCAGAGTATTTGGCTTATGCAATAGAGAGTAATAGGCTTAGTCTAAGAGAAAGAAGGCAAATAAGAAGGTGTCTAGACCACGAAAAAACTTTAGAAGAATTTGTCGCGCATTATCGTAATCCTAAGTTGATTATAGATTTAAAAAATAGTTTATTAGAATCTTAAATTTTATTTATTCTCTTCGTCCGTAGATTTTTCGTTTTCAGATCCATCTTCTCCTGGTTTAGCATCCGATTCCCTACTTTTCATATATTCCTCTCTTTTTTTTGCCCAAGCTTCATTCGTTTTACATTTTGGATTAAAGCAGAATTTCCACGGTCTTTTTCCCTTTCTTAATGCCATTATCATCGGAAAACCACATTCCATACAAAGTTCGTTCTGCTCTTCATTCTGACCCTCAGGGCTTCTGCTTGCTGACTCCGGGACACCCGCGGGTGCACTAGCCTCAACCTTTTTCTTAGCTGGTTTCATTAATCCATTTGGCGGTAAAGAAAATATTGTTTTGCACGCAGGATACGCATCGCATGAAATAAAAGATCTTCGAGTTTTTCGAGAAAACATAATTCTCAACTTCCCTTTATGACAAACCGGGCATTCAGTTAACGTATTTTCTTCTCTCTGTTGTTTGTAAACTTCGGCGTTAGCTTCTGCAAGAGAGTTACCAATTTTTTCCAAATTATCTAATATTCCCTTCGCGATTTTTCTTATGATAACTTTTGCTTCATCCATAACCCTATTTTCTTTTTCGGTCCATCCAGATTTAGATTCTGAAATTTCTCCCATTTCTTTTTCAATTTTTCTTGTCAACTCTTCATCGATAATTGTGGGAGAATATTTCTGTAGTGTCTCGATAATTTTTAACCCAAGGGGAGTAAGTTCGATCGATTTTTCTTTGATATAGCCCCTGTCGTAAAGCGTTTCTACAATATTAGACCGTGTAGCTTTTGTTCCAAGGTCTCTTTTTTCCAATTCTTTAACGAGCGACGCCGCAGAATATCTTTGCGGAGGTTTGGTCATTTTTTCTTCCGTTCTGATTTCCTCGACGCTAACTTCTCCATTCATTGTAGGAACATCTTCATCTTTGTAAGAATTAGGATAAACAGTTAGCCAATTTTTTTCTACAATTTTCAAGCCACGCGCATTAAAATCCATTCCATTAACACTCACAGTTACTTTTTTATTTTCAGTAATAGCCGGCTCACAGAAACACGAAATAAATCTCTTAACAATTAAATCGTAAAGCTTTTTTTCTTGCTCGTTCATTTCTTTCATGTCACCAGTTGGATAAATTGCGGGGTGTGCAGGATCTGTTTTCAATCCCTCGGTTGGTTTTGGATTAACAGCATATTTCACCATCGTCGTATATTTTTGCAGTTTTTTCAAAATTTTATCGTATCCAATTCCAATAGGATATTGCTGGGAAGAAGTTCTAGGATAGGAAATAATTCCGTCAAGATAAAGTGATTGCGCAGTTGATAATGTCTGCGACGGAGTCATTCCGAGATATCTGTAAGCTTCCGTTTGTAAGGTTGTTAAATCAAAAGGAGTCGGTGTAGCAATTTGCTCCGTTGTTATATCTGTTTTAGCAATTCC
>CAZNOS010000031.1:6852-8338 GCA_964574775.1 Candidatus Woesearchaeota archaeon
AAACCACGAGATAAATTAATGCCATAGAACCAATCTAAAAAATGTCGCGTTTCTCCAGCATAAGCTTCGCCCCAGTTTATAGTTGGCTGTAAATTATTCCATGATTCTTGTAGTTCATCCTTCGTAAGAGAAGAAAATTTCATTCTTTTCGCATCCGACCTTTTACAAATAAAACGCACAACATTCCATCCGATAACCTCTCCCTCTACGTCATAGTCCGTCGCAACGATAATTTCGTTAGAATCCTGTGCCAGATGTTTCAAAACATCATAATACTTTTTCGTGTAAGCTCCAGTTTTAGATTCATAATTTGGCATCCACGCAACTTCGAAACTCGGAAATTCAGCACGTGCAACAGTTTGTTTGATTCCGAAAAGATGACCGACTGCACATCCAACTAGAAAACTTTTTCCGTCTTTGTTGAATTGATAATACGCAACCCCATTTTTATCTTTAATTTTTTCATCCGTTCCATCAGAAAGCGCAGCAGCAATTTTTTCAGCAGCCTGTGGTTTTTCGGTAACGATTAAAATATTATTACCATATCCAGTCTTTTTTTCTTTAGGAGATTGTATTGTTGAAGCGGGCTTCGGAATCACCTTAGCCTTAGGAACTTTCTTTGGTTTAGTAACTACTTCTTCCTTTTCAGTATTAATCTTAATAGTTTTCTTCTTTGGCATAAATAAGAGAGTTCTAGTGGTTTTTTATATGTTTGGGGGATATCTTTATAAACAAATGAGGCCTAAACCAAATATGCATAAGAAGTATTTAATTCTAGGGATTATTCTGATTTTGGTCATTAGTATTATTGGCACTTTAATGGTAAATAACATGAAAAAGCCAGTAGTTGCGGAAATAGATAAATCAACTACTATTCACGAAAAATTTAACCTAAGTGCAATTAGATGTGACGGAAGCGATAATAATCTTACAATTCCTGCAAATTATGCAATTGTCCTCGTAGAGGTACCAAATGCACAGAAAAGAGATCTGCTAACTATTAACAGTACTATTAAAACTTCTAAATTATACGAACTAGCTTCCAACGTGAGAGGAGACAAATATTTTAATGAATCCATTACGGACATTGATGGAACAAGTGGTAGTATGTCTGGGAGAAACCCCATAAGCGATGGTTCGGATGTGTTTTTAATTGGAGTAAGTACTACAGAGACGAGTACATCATCAGAAAACAACGCCCTTTTAGAAATAATAAGAGAAAGGTTTACAGAGTATGTCTATTCTGTTTCCTACTTTAACCAACTTAACAATTCTGCAAATATGATATATACATGCAAAATAGAATAAATCAGAAGAATCTTACAAATTTGCATCAATCCAACTTTTAATAGACGCTTCTGGTTGAACTCCAACAAATTCATCAACTATCAGTCCGTTCTTAAAAAGTTTTACAGCCGGAATTGACATTATGTCGTATTGAGCAGGAATTTCTTGATTGTCTTGAACGTTCATTTTAACAATAGCA
>CAZNOS010000031.1:8438-10374 GCA_964574775.1 Candidatus Woesearchaeota archaeon
GGATAAACTAAAACATTTATTAACTTATTTGATTAAAAAATAGAGATGGTGAACTATACCTACAGCTATTTGTTGATGGATTTAGGGTTTCTCATTATTTGGTTGTTTTTATTTGTCTGGAGGAAAGATGTTAGAAAAACCATGCTCTTTATTTCTATCCCCCTGGGTTTTATGGGACCATTCTTGGAATATTTATACGTGAATGATTGGTGGAGTCCATTAACAATAACGGGAACATTATTGGGTATAGAGGATTTCTTTTTCGGTTTTTTAATTGGAGGAATTTCTGCTGTAATTTACGAGGAGCTTTTCAAAAAGAGAATAAGGGAAAGAAAATTTTCTAAAAAGATAAGGGATGTTAATAGAATATTTTTTTGGATAACGGCGGCCATGGGGATTATTGCGTTTTATTTTTGTTATTTTATAATTGGACTTAATACTTTCGTAATAACAACATCCTTGTTGATAATTTTAATTGCGATTATGTATGTAAAGAGAAGGGATCTTATTATAGATTCATTGGTGTCGGGATTTCTGTTGGTTGTAATTTCTTCGATTGTCTATATAGCAGTAGAAATCATTACTCCGGGTTGGGTTTATGAGTTTTGGCATTTCAAGTTTTTCCCAAAGGTTTTGTTTTTAGGTTTGCCAATAGATGATATAATATTCTATTTTCTTTTTGGCGCAGCCGTTGCTCCCTTATATGAATACTGGCAAGAAGGTAGATTAATAAATAAGAAGTAATTGGTTTTTTTATGTTATATCAAAAGCTCTGCGATATTTATGAGAAACTAGAAGCAACAAAAAAGGGACTTGAAAAAACATCAATCTTGGCAGAATTTCTAGGTGAAATTAAATCAGAACCGCAAACAATCTATTTAATTCAAGGAAGATTCTTTCCAGACTATGATGAAAAAGAAACGGGAATTTCCGAACAACTTGCTATAAAAGCGATCTCTAAAGCATCTGGTGCTTCAGAAGAAAGCGTTGTAAAAGAATTTAAAAAAATTGGAGATCTGGGAAAAACTGCAGAATTATTAATGCAAAAAGGAAAACAGCAGAGTTTATTTTTTCAAAAACTAACAACCCAGAAGGTGCTAGAAAATTTAAGAAAACTTCCAGAGACAGAGGGTAAGGGCGCAGTAGATAGAAAATTTGGAATTATAATCGAACTTCTAAATTCTGCATCTTCAAGTGAAGCAAAATATATTATTAGAACACTTCTGGGTGATTTAAAGGTTGGAATCGGTTCTGGGCTATTAAGAGACGCTATAGTCGAGTTTGCATTTCATCCGCAATCAATAGAAGATAAAAAACTAAAGGGAGAAATTCTTCAGACCGCGTATGACAAAGCCACAGATTTTGCAGAAATTTTCGAAAAAGCTTCTAAGGGCGAAAAAGAATTAGAAAAAATTAGTCTTTCCCCAGGGAAGCCAGTAAAAGTAATGCTTTATCCGAAGGCAAAAGATATTGCGAATGCGTTTGAAATCGTCGGAAAACCTGCAGCGTTTGAATTCAAATATGACGGGTTTAGAATGATGATAAACAAAGACGAAAAGGGAAATATAAAAATATTTACGAGAAGGCTCGATGAGGTTACGAAACAATTTCCGGAGGCAGTTAAATATGCAAATGAAAATGTGAACGCGGACACGTTTATAATAGATTGCGAGGCTGTTGGATTTGATAGTAAAACGAAAAAGTATAAACCGTTTCAAGATATTTCTCAAAGAATAAGAAGAAAATATGATATTGAAAAACTTCAGGACCAACTCCCGATTGAGTTAAATGTTTTTGATATTATTTATTATAACGGGGAGTCTCTGATTGAGAAACCATTTTTGGAAAGAAGAAAAATAATTGAAAAAATAGTAAAGCAGGTTCCTTACAAAATGATTCTTGCGAAACAAATAATCACCGACGATGAAAACGAGGC
>CAZNOS010000032.1:0-10288 GCA_964574775.1 Candidatus Woesearchaeota archaeon
CCGATTGGATTTATTTTAATGGGACTATTGATGAGGCTGTTGTCTTTAATCGTTCGTTGAATTCTACAGAAGTTGCTCAACTTTATAATTCTGGAGTAGGACTTTATGCAGATACTTCTGTTGCGCCATTTAATTCGGGGTTAGTTGCTGGATATCACCTTGATGAAGGAAGTGGAACAACAGCTTATGATATTACTGGAAGAAATAATGGAACGCTTACAAGTGGGCCAACTTACGTTGCTGGAAAAGTTATAAAATCTACAACTTTAAGTTTTGTGTCTGAAACGTTAACGGCAACAGTAGGAATAGTTGTAACACTTGTAGATAATATTTATACTTGGTTTTGGAGAATGTTTGACTGGGCCGGGAATAGTTATGATACGGCGAATAATACAATGACAATAGATACTATCGCGCCAATAATTTCTAATGTGACAAATATATCAGGAGTATATTCTACAAGTGGTCTAGATCCACAAGCGACTTTAACCGTAAACGCCAGCTTAAGTGACTCACTACTTGAGGTTGATAGTGTTATTCTACAATTGCATAATGGAACAGATTGGAGAAATTATACTATGATGAATGCTAGTTCAATATTTTCAACAAATATAACTTTGGATTTGGGAAATAATAATTATACATATAATGTATGGGCTAATGATAGTGTTGGCAATGCTAATATTAGTTCTAATATGACATTTAGTGCGAATTGGGATTGCACGTGGAATGTGTCAACTACGTCTGGTACAAATTTGGGACAATTTTTTGGTTGGGATGGAAAGAAGAACTTTGTTAATTTTACAATATATAATACTGGAGATGAGAATTACACAGATATGTGTCCGTTGCAACTCAGGGTTACACATAATTTATTGAGAGCTAATGCGGGGGCTATATATATTGATGATATTGCGGGCCAGTCTAGACCATACGATAATGTGACGGCTGGCGAAACTGTTAATGTAAAATTATATTTCAATTATAGGAATCAAATTTTTAGTGATTCACTTGTTTTAAATATTACAGAGGAGAGCAATAACGCAGAGATTATGCACTCTGATTATTTGACAGCCACACTGATTTCTGCTTCTGGTCCATATCTTTATCAGCAACAGTTTACGCCTACATCAGTAGCAGGATTGATATCTAGTATTAATAGTTCTTATTACAATATATATTTATCAAATCAAACTATAGTTTTTAATAATTCAATTAGAAATGGCGTTGGAGATGGAACTGAAAATATGACGGCGTATAATGTGACTTCGGCTGTCTTATTTGATTCTCTATTGAATTTTACAAATATTACGGATGCTACAAGCGCGATTTCAGATATAGATAATGTTACGTTTTTTTATAATAATATTTCTGATGGAGATGCAGAAGATGAAGTTCATTACAGTGCATTAATCCTAAATCTTACGAACTTTGTGGAGACCATAAATAAGAGTAAGCGTTATGTGTTTATGCTGAACTCTTATGGATATAATGCGACTGGAAATGAAATAGTACACGCTAATAATACCGTAATTTTGAATAATAGTTTTATCGTTAACTTTTTATGCTATTCTACTTCAGATAATTTCTGCGTATCGCAATGTGATAAGGATTTATTATCTGTAAATGAAACATCGTTTGACCCAGATTGTCCTTATTGTGGTAATGGATTTGTAGACGCTGGAGAGTCATGTTCTAACTGTCTTGCAGATGCTGGTGCGTGTGCTCCGGCTGGTACATCCTCTAGTGGCGGTGGTGGAGGAGGCGGAGGCGGTGGAGGCGGAGGAAGCTTTGACAAATCTTCTGAGACTTTCTCTTTAGTTAGAGGAGAGAAACAAGAGTTTGAATTGACTTTGGAAAATAAATTGGACTTACCAAAGTCAGGTATAGCAATAGCTGTGAAGGGAAATAATTCGCAATATGTCTCAGTTGAACCGACAACAATTACATCATTGGGTGCAAAATCAAGTACGAAAATAAAAGTAAAAATAACTGCACCATCTTACTTTTCATCTGGTAAATTTTTACTAGAATTTATTTTCACTGGATCGATTGAAGGAAATACGACAAGTAAATTCACAGAGACGAGATATGTGACATTAGAGATATTGGAAATGTCAAGAGGGGATGCGGATAAAATAATAAATGATTCGCAAAATATTTTGCAAGAGATGAATTCATCTGGATTTTATTTGAAGGATGTGCAAAATATTTTAGATTCGATGCAGATAGAATATACAAATCTTAAATTTAATAATTTGAGAGATTTGGGTAAAAACATAAATGAAATTTATACTGCAGCAATAGAATCTAAGAAATTAATTGCAGAGATAAATGCTTCAGTTATAGAGGCTGAAAAGAATGGAGTTTCTGTTTCTGAAACTAAAAAATTGCTATATTTATCAGAAATTATTTTTAATAGAGGAGATTATTTGGGAGCATATGCAAAATTAAAAGAGGCGAGAAGTAGTTTGCTGTTGGAAACTAAGGGAGAGTTTAATATATTGTATGCGATTAAAAATAATCCTGTAGAAACTTTAGGAATTTTGATATCAATAAGTATTATTGGTTTGGGTTCTGGATATTTAATTAGACTTGGATTACTAAAGAGGAAGATGAAGTATCTTGCCCAGGAAGAAGTTTTATTGTTACAATTGATGAGAGTTGTGCAGAGAGATTGTTTTGAGGCAAATAAAATGTCGATGGAAGAATATAATGATGCAATGATACAATACGAAAAAAGACTTGGAACTGTTATACAAGAAAAAATAAAAACAGAAACTCAGATTGCTAATATAAATAAATTAAGTGGAAAGAAGAAGGCATTGACACAAGAGAAGGATAGGTTGACTGTTTTAGTTAGACAGACTCAAGATGATTATATGAATAAGGGAAAACTTGATACGAGAATTTATGAAAATATGTTGAGAACTTATGCGGGTCGTTTAAATAAAATACAAGAAGAGTTGGCGTATATGTCTGCAGATGAGGAGTTGAGAAAGATTGGCGGATTTTGGAAGAGGTTGCTGGGGAAGAAATAAGTATGTTATTTAGAACTCATTTTGTTTTCGCATCTTTAGTTTATTTAATTTTTTGGAAATATTTAGAGATTGATTTGGGTGCAAAAGTTGTTTTCGGGATCTTTTTGTTTTTAGCAACTATTTTTGTTGATATAGATTCTTCGCAAAGTAAGCTCGGAAGTTATTGGATTTTTAGACCGTTTCAGTTATTTTTTTCACACAGAGGAATGATACATAGTCTATTGATGGCTGTTGTTTTAAGTTTTATTTTATTTTTTATTAGTAAAAACGCTGGAGCAGGTTTTTTTATTGGGTATATTTTACATTTGTTTTTGGATGTTTTAACTAAAAGAGGTGTTTTTCTATTTTGGCCATTGTTTAATAAAAAAATAGTTCTAATCGGATTGAATTCTGGTGGACTAATTGAGGAAATTTTATTTGTTTTGATCTTATTAATAGATTTGTTCTTGTTTTTGGGTATGATTTTAGGTTTTTAATCTTTGGTTTATCGTCGCATATAACATTATAAAATAGAGTTTGAATGATATAAATCTTTATAAACAAAACATGTTTTTGTGAGACATGGTTGAAGAAAAAGTAGAAGTTGAAGTGGAAGATAAGAAAAAAAAGAAGGTTGCGAAAAAAGAAGAAGATTCGGAGAATAAGAAATTAACCGATGTTCCTGGAATAGGACCAGGTGCTGCTGCAAAATTAGAAGCTGCTGGAATTTATGATTTGATGGGATTGGCTGTTATGGGTCCGTCTGAATTGGCTGAAATGGCCGGGATGGGAGAGGCTGTTGCGAGAAAGGCGATACAGGCTGCTCGTTCTATGATGAATTTAGGATTTTCTGATGGATTGGAATTTGCCGAAAAAAGAAAAGAGGTTGGTTTTATTACGACAGGTAGTAAAAATTTAGATAATCTTCTGGGTGGAAAGGGTTTAGAGACGAAGTCGATAACTGAGGCCTTCGGGGCTTTTGGTTCTGGGAAGACTCAGTTGGCTTTGGCTTTAACGGTGAATGTTCAGTTGCCAATTGAACAGGGCGGTATGAATGGTAAGGCCGTTTTTATTGATACAGAGGGAACGTTTAGACCGGAAAGGATTAGGCAGTTGGCTGCGAGATTTAATGCTAACTCCGATAAGGTTTTAAAAAATATTATGGTTGCAAGAGCATTTAATTCGGATCATCAGATTTTACTCTTAGATAAAATTGCTGAGTTGATTAAAAATGGCGAACCAATCAGATTAATTGTTATTGATTCCCTAACTGCGCACTTTAGGGCTGAATTTTCCGGAAGAGGAATGTTGGCAGATAGACAGCAAAAGTTGAATAAGTATTTACATAACTTAATGAAAATTGCCGAAAGTTATAATATTGCGGTTTATGTTACGAATCAGGTTATGTCTGATCCGGCGCAGATGTTTGGAGATCCGACGAAGGCAGTCGGTGGAAATATTGTTGCGCATGCCTCAACTTATAGAATGTATTTAAGAAGAAGTAAGAAAGATACTCGTGTTGCTAAATTAATAGACTCGCCAAATTTACCAGATAACGAGACTGTTTTCTCAGTCGAGACTGATGGTTTGCATGATGTTGATGTTGATCCGAAGTAATATGGGAGATCATGGATTTAAGGGAGCGGGAGAATTTGGAGGACAAGACGGCAATTTTAATTGTTTACCAGATTATCATTGGACAAAATGTTCTCATCGAAAGCAGGGTTTGTTTGGTGACGATTTTACCGACAAAAGATATGCTTGTGATTTAACTTCTAGACAAGATGCGGACGGGAAGGGTTTTGGTTATGATGAATGCACTTGTGTTGACGATGACTATAGAAATTGTCCGATTTTTAGGGGTGCAAAAAGAGTAGAGAGTACGTGTGCTTGCATAGATGAATTTAAGGGATTTTTGGAAGCTTGTAATGAAGAAGATAGACAAGAAGTAAGACGCGAGGAAGCCAGAAGACGTCTGAAATTTATTGAAGAAGGATTTCGTGGTGGATAGATTTTGTTTTAGATAATGTTTTAAATTGAATTTTATTTTATTTAATATGCCCTTATAGTTCAGCTGGATAGAATGTGTGGTTGCGGTCCGCACGACCGGGGTTCGAATCCTCGTGGGGGCGTAAATTTATTAAGGTTATTTGTTTTGATTTTTTATGAGTAATTTAGAATTACTGAAAGAAATTGAAAACCAATTGAATACGAGTGTTAATTTACCATTGAAAGAGTTGTCTAAAAATTTAGTTTTTGGAAAAGGAAATCCGGAAGCAAAAATTATGTTTATTGGAGAGGCGGCAGGAAGAAACGAGGATGAACAAGGATTGCCTTTTGTGGGTGCTGCTGGTAAAAATCTAGATAAGTTGTTAGCTACCGTTGGTTTAAGCTTGAATGATGTTTATATCGCAAACATATTGAAATATAGACCACCCGAGAACAGAAATCCTCTTCCGGAAGAGATTAAACTGCACACACCTTGGTTAATTAAGCAAATTGAGGTTATTAAGCCACTTGTGGTCTGTTCTTTGGGAAATTATGCAACTAAGTTTTTTTTGGCAAATGGTGTCGTGGAAAAAATGAATGATCAACCAGGAATTACGTCTCTTCATGGGAAGGTTAGGGAGATGGATTTTATAGGGCTGAAGATAAAATTAATTCCGTTGTTTCATCCTGCGGCGATAATTTATAATCAGAAGCTTTTGGATTCTTGGAATGCAGATATGGAAGTTGTGAAGAAAGAGATACAGAAGAGTTTGCTTTGATAGGTTTTTATATGCTTATTATTTATTTTAATTACGCCACAGTAGCTCAGTCGGTAGAGTATCGCATTCGTAATGCGAGGGTCGGGAGTTCAATCCTCTCCTGTGGCTTAGTCTGTTTTGGAATTTTCCATTATTCTATCCCAGTTGTCTATTGGTATTGCTGCTTTGAGGTTGGCTTGTTTTATGGCGACATAGATTTCTTTTGCATATTTGCCCAGTGTTTCGGGTCTTTGATTCGCAATCCAAATTATTTGTCTAAACGTTATCTCAGGCGAACCACCTAGTAAATTTTCTAAGAGAAATGTTTCTGCGTTTCTACTTAGGTTGAGTTTTTGTTTCTTATCTTCTGGATCAAATTCTGGGGGGAATAAATGAGTGCGTTGTCTTAATCTATTGCCCCCTTCATCATAATCTGGCGTTTGAGGAGATGTATAGATATATGGCTCGGTTTCTTCGAAAATCCACCTAGTTGGATCGATAATTCTTAAATCGGCAGAAATCCAGCCATGCCTTTGAAAAATTCTTGATGAATTAAAATAGGGATTGGTGTTAGTTACAGGACCGTAATAATGACCATAGACAGCTCTCCCTTTAATAAAATCCTCTTTGATTATTTGGCATGCAATAGCATAACAATTTCCGTGCCATTCAGAAAGTGGCAATTTTATTGCTTCTGCAATTTCCCATATATTTGGTTTATTTAAAAAAGTTGTCGCTGTTTGGCGCGTCCCTGATTTTGACATGTTTGTAATGTGCGTCTTGTGTTGTGGATTTACATTTTTTGCAAATATCTGTAAGATTGTATTCGTTGCAATTTGGACATTTCTTAAGTTTAAGCGGCATTTTACTTTTCTTCAATAGAGAATTCCTCGAAATTCTTTTTTGCTTTTGCTTCTATTAATTGTGTAAAATCTTGCATTTGGTTATTTGCTTTCTTGTAATCTTCTGCTTTTATTTTTAATTGAAATGTTCCAGCCGCTAAGTATGTGACTTCTATTTCTGCGGGGCAATCTGCAAAAAGTGATCTAATTTTATTCATTCCGTCTGGCTCTAAAGATCTTAATTTTACTATTTTTTTAACTTCAACTTCTTTTTTTCTCTTTTGTATTATTTTTTTTATTTGTTCTATAAACTCCTTCGGTATATATTTCGTAATTAGAGTTTCATCTTCTCTTGCTTGGTTGAAAAATTCAGAGAGTGTCGTAAAATTAGAAAGTATTTCTTCTTGTACGGTTTGAGATTGATCTTTTAGGAGTGAGTTGAGTGCAGATCTGGCGGTTTGTTCTTGCTTAAACTGATTCATTACTTCTTCTCTTTCTTTGGAGGTTACTCTTCTTAGTGAAAGGTCGATATTATTTGAAGAAATTCTTAGTATTTTACATACAACCTTTTTGTTTGGCATTACGTAGTCTCTTATATTTCTGATTCTACCTGGAGCAACTTCTGAGAATACTATTGTTCCGGTTTTCTTGTTTTCTAACGTTACAAATACGGTTGTTCCTTCTATGTTATTTACTGTGCATAGTGCCAAATCGCCTTCTTGTTCTACCATAATATATCTTAGAAAAGTGGTTTTTTAAAGTTGAGCTTTAAGTGTTTGCATTAAAGTTCTTACTTGCTCTATATTTTGTCCTGTATAGTGTATTGCTCTAGGATTTGAATAATCCTGGTTATGTTTTCTAGTCGGCAAAATGGCCCATCCATTTGGATTTGTTTCCAGCCATGCAGTTACATAGTTTGGCCAGTCGTCCACTAAAATATCTCCACGATATTGGGATTTGTCTAGTGTTATAGTAATTTTGGATTCAGGAACATGTTTTTGACACCACTTGAATTTTTCTGTCCATGCTAACGGATAAGTTGTCGGTCCCTTGGATAATATTTGAGTTTCTAATCCCTCTGTTTGAGCCAAGTTATATAGATGAAATCCGTCTTCTAGTCTTGGTAAGTTTTCCCACCATCCAGGTTGAGCAATTATCATCCTGAGTAGTTCTTTCACATGTGGCGGACATCTTTGGGAAAGATAATCTGCAACTACCTCAGATTCTTCCTTGACAAATTTTCTAAGATCTCTTTCTCTTTGTCCAGCCGTATCACAAAGAGTATCGTCCATATCAAATAATGCAACTAGCTTTTTCATTAGAATTACTTTAAAACTTCTTCGACTCTTGCTCTTATTTTTGCGTTTCCGCCAGATGGAAGAGCGATTATGCCGTCGCATTCTGTGCATCTTACTTTCGTTGATGCTTTTCCAAATATGATTTGAGAGTTTTTACATTTAGAGCATTTTACTCTAACAAACTTTGAATCTGCGCTTACCATAAAACTTTGTGTTTTCGTGGGTTTAAAAGGCTTTTGAAAATAGCTTTTAATTCAATAAGGCTTTTATGTTTGTATGTACTAGTACATACCAGTACATACTGTTATGCAATATTAGCTAAAATTAATTAAGGATAATCTTTAAATAGTCTTTTTATATTTAGTGTTGGTATGCAAAGAAGAGTAACGTTGAGTTTTGATGGGGCAGTATATGATAATTTTCAAAAAGCTTGTAGAGAACAAGATGTGATAGTTTCTAAGAGGATTGAAAGGTTAATGATGGAAGAAACAGATTTAATTAAAAAAAATAAAAGAGAGAAAAAATAATGAAAACAAAAAGAGGTGTGGGTATAAACAAGAAGGCTAGGACAAGATTAGTTGTTTTATTGTTATTGGGAATATTGTTGGTTGGTGGAGTATTTGCTATTTATGCTTTTCCTGGTGCGACTTCGCCAAATACGGTTTTGGTTTCTCAAGCATGTAATACTGAGACAACGTCCCTAACTCCCGAAAATTTTGGGGGAAGTTGTTCTGCTACTACTAATATAGATACAAACAACGGTGTTACGCAGACGGCAATTGTTGCTACAAATAATTATTATGCAGGATTTAGAACCTTGAGCTTTAATTCTTCGGTTTCAAGTTGCGGAGGTATTACAAATGTAAAATTATGTTATGAATGGTGGAGTTCTTCGGCATCGATTGGTACTTGTACTGTAAAAGTAGACGCGAATGGGGGAGCAAGTTACTCAACTGCTTCTTCTGCTTGTCCAGGAACAACTGCAAACCCTGGAGAAATTTGTACAGACGTTACTTCTTTGGAAACGTGGACTTGTGATAGTTTTTTTACAGCTTCAGGAACAAGAGCTTTAGGTTATTTGCAAGTTAGGGCTGCAAGCGCAGGCTCTAAGACTTTAACAGTTGATTCTTTATATTTTAATGTGACATATAGTCCGGATGTTGTTGTTCCTACTGTTTCAATTATTTATCCTGCTAATACAACTTATACTTCAAATGTAACAACTTTAAATTTTACTGCAACAGATACAAATCTAGCTAATTGTTCATATTCTATTGATGGAGGGGCAAATACAACTGTTAGCTGTAGTTCCGGGGTTCAGGTTAATGTGACCGGATTAAATATTGGTTCTGGATTCCATAATATAAGTGTTTTCGCAAATGATACATATAGCTATAATGGTTCAGATATTCATTTTTTTAGTGTTAATCTTGCTCCAACAATTTCTAACATAACTGTTTCTCCTGATCCGTCTGGTGTTGGTGCTAGCTTGAATATAACGGCAAATGGAGTTAATGATTCTGAGTTGGGAACTTTGCAATTTTATTGTTCAGAAACGGCAGGTGCTGTAAATAATAATATGTGTAGTTCTGGAAATATTTCCAATATTGCGAGTCCATATGGACCATATTGTGCATATACACCAAATAAAATTGCTGGAAATTATACTGTTTTTTGTAGAATGTACGATGGATTTTCGTATTCTTCTGAAGTGAATAAAACTTATCAGGTTTTAGGAAATACTTTGTCTACTACTATTATTAGTGTTGCTGGAGACTCTGTTGCCGGTTATTTTGATACGGTAGATGATGATAAAGCTGATATTTTAATTAATGGTTCTTCTGGGATGCTTTGTAAGTGGTTTACTACAGATACTGGTTATTCTGGAATTGGAACTGCTTGTAATGTAACTGGAACTGTTGCAAATTGTTCTACTAGTACAACTGTAGAAGATGCGTATACACGATATATTTCTTGTCAAGATATTTATGGTAATTCTCAAACAGCTTTGGATAATCTGAATGTAGATTTTTATTTAGATTATACAGCACCAACAACGTATGATGATGGTGATAATTCTTCGATAATTGTTCCAACTTATGAAGTTACTATATATGAACAAGACAATGTTGATACGGATCCAGATACAAAATATTGTTATTCGACTTCTTCGGGATGTAATCCAACAACGAGTATTGATAATGGGGGATTAATTATTTTAAGTGCTTCCAATAGGGGCCCAATTTATTTAAGATATAATTCTAGTGATGATGCAGGTAATAGTCAGACAATACAAAATAAAACAATAAATATTAATCAGCTGCCAATTTTTACAAGTGCTACAGATAATGCTGCAACAATTTTAGGAGGAACAACAGTAA
>CAZNOS010000033.1:0-9447 GCA_964574775.1 Candidatus Woesearchaeota archaeon
GGCTGGTTTCAATGGTACTGCCGTTATTTTTTAGGAAGAAGAATCCCAGAAATGGATAAAATTCAAATAAAAAGATGGAAAGCAATCAAAAGGCACATAGCACAAATTAAAAAAAATTGTAAGAGAGGCGATTTCGGATGTCGACCAAAACAGCGTCAAGCCGTCCTGCATTGGGCTTACGATTCGAGGAAACTATGACCCCCGAAGAATTTCTAAAAAAACTTGAAATAGAACTTAAAATTTCTAAAAATTCACAATATACGATTAGAAATTATGGTGATGCTAATAAACAACTGTTGGAATATTTAAATAAACAACCAAACGACGTTGTTCAAGACGACGTTAAGCAGTTTATGGCAGAAAAACTAACGGAGAAATCTGCGTCTTCCATTATTCTTTTTCTAGCAGCTGTTAAATATGCGTATTCAAACATCGTTCAAACAGACCCAACGACCGGAATTAAGCGTCCTAAAAAAGAAAAACACATTCCAACAGTGATGACGAAAGAGGAAGTTAAAAAATTAATTGCAATTTTATATAGTAATAAGAGTCGATTGATGGTTTCAATGCTTTATGCGTGCGGATTTCGTATTTCTGAACTAATAAATTTAAAAATTTCAGACATAAATTTCGAAGAAAAAACCGGATTTGTAAAACAGGGTAAGGGAAGGAAAGACAGGTTATTTAATATTCCCGAGTTTTTATCAGAAGATATAAAAAAACAAGCCCAAGAACAAAAAGAAATTGGCAGTGAATTGCTTTTTTCAAATCCAACAGACTCAAGTAAAAAACTCTCTGCGTCAAACATAGAAAAAATAGTAAGAAAGGCAACAAAACGTGCCGGAATTCAAAAAGATGTTCATTGTCACACACTTAGACATTCTTTCGCAACGCACTTATTGGAAAATAATGTAGATATAAGAAAAATTCAAGAACTTTTAGGACACTCAGACCTTTCAACCACTCAAATTTATACACACGTTTCCAAGGAAGAGTTAAAGAAAATTAAAAGCCCGATCGATGATTTAATGAAAAATTAAGGATAAACAATCTCATTCTTTTGATTTCTTATTTCTCTTATCTCATAGCTGCAGGTTCCTATTTCCATTTTTTCTGGATCATCTCCCAAAAAATCGGGGCATATTTTTCCCAAACATAAAGAGACGCGATATTTTTCTCCAGGATAAAACTTTCTCCCCCTCGTGTCGATAGAGTAAATTCCCATTTTTGTTTTAAAACCCACTCTAAAGTTATTTCTATTCAAAAGTGCTATAGAACAAACAGTTGCTTCTAATCCCCTCATAAAAATATAAATAGCCTTAGGGTTAAATATTTTTCTAGTTTTTCAAATATATTTTATATGCCTCTTTCATCCAATGCAAATCAAAAATATTTAACACTTCCGTTCTCGGATGATGAAGTCCAGAAACCGGAGCACCGACATTCAAGACGGGCATAACGTCGCCGAATGAATCATGCATCTGCGGACTTCCAGTGTGACTATATCTGCTATCAACAGGAGTATAATCTCCGCCAATTTGATATCTCATTTCCTTATCGCGTCCAGGAAGATGTTTTCCCAATAATGTAATAAATCTATCGACGTGCTTTGGAGAAGTTGTGATTGTGGAGTTTATCATTACGCCCCATCCCAATCTAGAGGCCCGGTCTTTATCCACCAATCCATAGGCATCATCCATCTCTTGTGGACCAATTCCCACGCCAACATCTGCAAATATTGCAGGCATACCACCAAGTAAACGTCTGTTTAATGCGGCAGGCAGTTCGATATCTTTAGCTCCATCACCATGCACAACCTTAAGTGTTTCTCTAACTACGTTTTCAAAAAATCCACGATAGCTTGCAGAATTTCCAACGCTGCCAATTTCCTCATTGTCTAAAGCAAAAATAAGAGTCGTATTGTCATTATCTAGCATTGTTTCTAGTCCAGCCATTAGAGATGTCCAAACACAGCATCTATCATCATGTCCGAATGCACCCAATTCATTTCCAACAAGATTTCCATTTCGAATCATTTTTGGAAGGCAATAAAGTTTTGCCCTAGCAAAATCATCAGCACCATTCATTCCAAGGGCCCTATAGACAGCAGCGGGATTTAATAATCCAGTGTCTACTCTCAATCCTTCGAGTGTTCTCAGAATTTCTGGATGATCAGTATGTAAAGATTTTTGCTTTATACGTCCATCTAAAGATACTTGTTTCTGTTGACCGCCCATATAAACTTTACCGACGATTTCCACATCCATTCCATACCAGTCTTCCGGTCTAATTCCGCCAAAAGGTTCTGTGCAAATAGAAACAGAAGGCGTCAAAAATTCGCCCCTACTTGTTTCTGCAGTATAAATAGGATTTATGGGTACCCTAAGAGACGGAACATCGGAGTGAGCAATAATTATTCTTAATGGTTTTTCTTTTTTTCCAGGTTTAACGAGTGCAAAAGAATTTCCCGTAGATCCATTAATCCCCATGTCTTCATCGTTCACAAAAAATGGGTGTTCACCAACATCTCTACTAGTTACACCATGTTTAGATGCTATTTGTCTAGCGTTTTCAACAGAATTAGAAACTAGTTTTTCCTGTAAAAATGCAACATATTGAGGAACGGTTTTTCTTTCAATTTGATTCATGATTTTAACAGAAACACCTTCGGCAGACGGCTGACTTCCCTCAAAATCCCGAGTTGACAGGTCGTTTAACGAACTCATGCAATTTGTTTCGTTCAAGACTTAAAAAGGATTTAGATTGTGTAAAATATACTTTCAAAACACCACATTAAAACTAAGCAGTTCCGGAACTTGCAAAATACATATAAATAATTACGCCTAATAAAATTAATATTCCTGCAAAAATAATAATTCCCAATGCAAATTCAAGAGAATCTGTCTGTTCTCTTAATAGCAGCATCTCATCCCTATTGGCTTTTCCAAGCCCAGTCAAATCCTCATCCCATTTCTTTCTTTGTACATAACCCAAAACGGCAAAAAAACCGCCAACAAAAACCAGAAGCCAAAGTTTAAACAACAAACCAAGTATCGTCCATCCGACACCGATGAGAAACATAACATAATAGTCAATCCATCTTTTCTTATATTTTTTATTGAGAATAGCAAAGGCAAGCGCCAGCACAATAGCAACAATAAAAATTATTATTAATAAAAGCGTTCTTTGTAGCATTAAGATATCAAATAAAGGAAATTTATAAACCTTGTTTATTGTCGTTCCAGAGACAAATCTTATGCGGGGCGTACATTTATAAAAATACATTGTTGAAATATTTTATGAGAAGACGCGGAGAAGAAAGACGAGAAGGAACTTCTTTACTGGATACACACCTAGGACTGACACCATTTTACTCTGTGGATAAAGGACGTTTTTTGGCACTGTGTTTTTGTGGTTTTCATACTGGCGCGATACATCCATCGGCATACTTTGGGGCTAAGGCATGTGTGTCCGGATGTAGAAATATAAAAATATACTATTTACCTAAAGATATTCCATTTAGTCCAGAAGATATAGACAGATCTCTTACGGAAAGCCGAATAAAAAACAGAAATTCGCCTACTATTTCTATAGATTTTTTTAGAGACGAAGAAAATAAAAGATATGCATGGGTGTTAGATAGAGGTAGTAGGGTTTACGTGGCCCGTACAAAAAAACTACACCTAATTCCGGAAATAGAAAAAAGTCATTTTAGATTATACGTATAATTTTTTAAACTCAGTCTTATTATATATATTAATGGTTTGTGATAAATGCGGATATAAAGATAAAAACGAGGGCGAAAAGTTTGGATCAATACTTTGTAGAATGTGTTCGATGTTTGCGCCAGAATCCGAAGACGATTTTAAAAAATATATTTCTGAAAAAATCGATTGGAAAGCTTTGGAAACATTTAGGAAATATGGACAATCTACCGGAAGCAGACAAAAACACGGAATGAATGAAGTTGCAAAGCAGGGAAGGGTTGTTACGAGAGTTGCATTAGGATATTCTCTATCAAGCGGAGAGTTGATTCCAAATGAATTTGCATCCAAGGTTCACTCGATGTTTAAAACATTTTTAGAGAAAAATTATTCCTTAAACAGCATGTCTAAACATTACGAGCTTTCTGTAAATGGATTAAAAAAAATTTTAAAAAATAGAACGTATCTTGGAGAGGTCAAATTCGACGGAAATTTGTATAAGGCCAACCACAAGCCAATAATTAATCCTGAAATTTTTTATGCAGTTCAAAGAAAGCTGGCTGAGATAAGTAGAAAAAGAAAAACTATCTCGACTCCGCCATCATAGCTTCTTGTACAGAACCATATGCACCGGGCGCACCCCTGTCTACTAATTTTCTATGTTTTTCTTCGTGTACTAATAATCCACCGATGGGTTCGTTTCTATCTAGACAATAAATATCTTTTCCGTGGGTATATATCGAAGGGCAATTTACTGGATTTGGACACCCAAGAGTTGCACCTAAAACACACAATCCTTCACATAGAGGAGATTCGTGTTGGTGGTTGTGAAAAAGCACGACGCCATTTCCGTTTTTCCCCTGCAAATATTGTTCATATAGTTGTCTTATTCCCATATTGCTTGTAGGTAATATTAGATCTATTTAAACCTTTCGATTTTGTCACTACTAATAAGACACAACAGAATGAGATAAATTAAATAGACCTGATGGATCTAAAATAAATTTATTAGAAAACAATTAACGATAAGATATCTGTCTCTTTGCTCTTTAGCCGCAGGCCTTATGAGGTAAGCGTTTAACGATACGAAGTTTGACGCTTTGCTCTTGCCTTAGAATCTCCAGGTTTGTATGCTTCCTTTCTTCTTATATCAGCAACTAACATATTTCTATCGTAAGAAGCGAATGCAGCTCTTATTTTTTCATCCTTTGTAAATTCAACAATTGCTCTTGCTATGGCCAGTCTTGCAGCTTCAATTCTTGACGCCATTCCACCGCTCACAAGACGAACGGAAATATCAAAATTCAATTTTCCTAAAACTTGTTCAGCAATAATCAATGGTTCTTTTAATTCTAATTGTTGTAACATCGGAAATGCTTCGATTGTTTTATCGTTGATTAAAACTTTTCCAGTTCCTTCCTTTATTGATGCCTTAGCAATTGCAGTTTTTCTTTTTCCAGATGTGATGATCATATTTCTTTAGCCGCTTCCTTTATCGTTACATATTTAATTGGTTTTTTAACTTCTATTCTTTTAACATTTTTTAATTCTTCTGCTGTTAATGGACCATTTCCAATATAACATCTCAATCTATCATAAGCTTCTCTTCCCTTAGATCGATCTCTACACGGCAACATTCCCCTAATCATTCTTTTCATTAATAAGTCTGGATTCCTAGAAACTTTTGGCCCCTTTAGTCCTTTACCGCCCAAATCTGCCCACCAGTGTAAGTCAGCAATAACTCTTAATCTGTCGCCAGATATAATTGCATTTTCTGCATTAATAATAACAACTTCTTTACCCTTCAATAATTCTTTAGCTACAACGCTACCTAGTCTTCCCAAAATTGCGCCATTTGCATCATAATATAATTTCATTTTAATATCCTCACTTCTTTTAGCTCTTTATTTGTTTTTATTTCATCATTTAAATATACAAATTCTGCCTTAGCGGCTTTTATTTTTTCAATTGCTTTTTCAGAGGCGTTCCATGCAATAATCTTAACTTTTTTTGTTATATCGCCAGAAGACAAAACCTTTCCTGGGACAAAAACCTTTTCGCCATCTTTTACCATTTTATCAATTTGTGTTAAATTCAAGGAAGCTCGTTTTTTTCTCGGCATAGCCAATATTTTTGCAACAATAGGATTTGTTTTTTTAAGTTGAACAATCGCATTAACTAAGATAGGATTAGCCTTCTGTCTCATTCTGTTTTCAATCTGTGTTTTGCTTATTTCTGTCATTTGTATAAATCTGCTAGAAATCTAAATATTAGATTCCTACTAATTCGCGTTAGCTCGCAGGATAAAATCTTATCATGAGGAGGGTTTATAAATCTTTGTCCGTTGAATTTTTTGTTATTCGGGGAGATACCGGAGTGGTCTAACGGACTAGATTAAGGCTCTAGTGGCTTACGCCTTCAGGGGTTCGAATCCTCTTCTCCCCATTATACTTTAATATTGGTTCCATCTTTAAAAATGGCATTAAATAATCTCTCTTCTGGAGTTAGATTTTCTTCCGTATTTCCTAGGCGTTCCTTAGTCTCAAATTGATTATTCCATTGCGCAAGATATCTCCCCAATCTCGGTGGGATCTGCTCTTTTCCAAAATAAATTATTCTTCCGTCTCTAAATTGTTCACCAAGGCTTTCAATAATAATTTGTGCATTTACTTCTGGAAATTTCGCAAGGGTGTAATCTCTTCTCGTCGGATTATCTACAAAATAAACTTTTGAAAAATTGGCCCTTTCTAGTTGAACAAGTCTTCTTTTGGGCACATCTCCGGAATTATTTGCACGAGTAATTACGGCAGACAAATCTTCTAATCTCTTATTCTGTCTTCTTAAAAACGTTTCAACGACTCCCAATTGGTTTTGAATAGTTTCAGATTTTAAATTTTTTAGAACAACTAGTAAACCTCCATTGTCCATAGGACGAAAGTTGTATGTTCTCGGATTATCCCTCATCAAATCTCCCGCAACACTCTTTAGTGTCAATAACGCAAGCTCTCTGGTATTTCCAAACTCTAAAAATAAATAAGATTTATCTTCTCTAGTTCTTCCCCTTTCTCCCAAAGATTTATCCTCTTGATAAACTCCTCCGAGAGTATTTACTAGCGTTCTGATTATCTGATTTTTGCCCGCATAAGTATCTCCAACAAAAGAGATTACCGGGTAGCTTGCAAAATTTAATAGGTAATCTTCGATTATAAAGGGTTCGTTAAAAATATCTTTCAGTGGTCCAGACATATGTCTTGAATGCAAATGAAATCGTGGTGTTTCTTCCATATTTAAGTTTCACCAATTTTTATTAGAATTACTTCAAAGCTTTCGTAACTTCGTCTAAATTCTTGCTTAAGGCCTTCACGGAATCTTCAAATATTTCGTCCGCTGGAATTTGTCCCCATGATTCAATAAAGAAAACTATTTCATTTGTTGGCGTAACTTTTACTCCATCGAATTCTTTCAAATCTTCGACATCTAAATCTAATGCCCACGCATTTTTTACCTTAACTTTTCCAGACTCAACACTAAAAACTTCAGGATATAGTTCAGCGAGCTCTTGTCTTTTTTCAGCATCCTTTCCAACTTCAACTTCGTTCAATATTCTATAAAAAACCAAGCCAGGTGAGAATTTTGAGTGATTAATTCCCTTGCCTTGTCTTGCTTTTGCAACAACTTCAACTTCTTGATCTTTATCTAAGATAACAAGTGGTAAATCAGAAATAACAGACATATCTCCGAAATTTCCAGATAAAACATCTATTTGCTTGTTATTCGCTTTAACGTCTAACTTTAATTCTACAACCCCATCTTCCTTTAACTTTTGATTTTTCAATGGAATAAGAGCCATTCTATGAGCTAGAACCTCATCGTATAAAGCCGAGTCGTTCTTGTAAATATCAACTTCATCTATCGCAAGAATCGGTATTTCATTAACACTTCTTCTTATGGCATTCGCCAAACTCATATTCATATCTGAAGTGAATACAATCTTTTCGTCTGTTTTTGTTATTTTTTTCATGTTAATATTTGATTTTTTTCGTTTTTAAACCCTTCCCCTTCGACAGTAGGTAATAATGTTATTAGACTCTTCTACCACGTCTTCCGCCGCCCTTCTTTGGTCCGCCACGAGGAACTCTTGTTATGTCGGCTATACTTATGATTTTAAATCCTTCCTTTGATAATGTCTTAACTAAAGCATGTGCCCCAGGACCAGGACCAGTGCTTGTTGTTTGTCCCCTAACTCTCACATATAAAGATGTTATTTCATAATCTCTAGCAATTTCCTTCAATCTCTTTGCAATAAACATAGCTATTGTCGGATTTGCCTTAAGTCTATCTTGTTTTGTAATTACTCCACCAGAAATTTTTGCAATTGTATTTCCAGCCAAATCAGTTAGTTGAGCAATAGTATTATTAAAAGTACTATAGATATTTACAATTCCAGTTTTTACAACTTCTTTACTCATTTGATTTTTCCTCCACTTTCTTGGATCTTTCTCGTCTTGCTTTTAAAGAAATTTTGCTTTCTAAATCTTTTGTAACAACAAAAGATGGAATATTAACAATTCTACCATCTACAAAAATATTCTTGTGTGTAATAAGTTGTCTCGCTTCTAATACTGTCTTTGAAAAACCTTTCTTGAAAACAATGGTCTGTAATCTTCTATCTAATACAGCTTCAGTTGTCAATGCTAGAACATCAGATATTTCTTTTATTTGTAAACCAAGAGCCTGTAATCTAGTAAAAAATTCTTTTTTCTCCTCTTCACTTCGTGGAATTAATTTCTTAGCCCTATTTCTCAATTCAGAAACTCTAGCAGAAGCTTTCCATATTTCCTTTTTATTTTTTAATCCATATTTTTTGACAATGTCATTTTCAGAGCCAATTCTCGCAGAGTCGAATCTCTTTCTAGGTCGTGAGTGCAAATTATGTTTTCTTCTTACGTCTCCCATTATTTCTTTTTCTCCTTTGGTATAGTCGGTTTAGTAGGCTTTGCTGTTACAGTGCCACTTCCGCTCTTATTTTTATTTTTTCTAAAGTGTGATTTTGTTCGTTGTCCTCTTACTGGTTGACCAAGCATGTGTCTAACTCCCTTATATGATTTGATTTTCTTTAATCTTTTAATATCAAAGTCTACTTGTAAATGTAAATCCGCGCCATAAACGTGCTTGTCAACGCCCTCGTCTCTATCGTTTCTTCTGTTCAATAAGAATCCAGGAAGTCCTTTTGGATCTTCAATAAACTTCTCGATTTTTTGAATTTCCTCTTGTGTCAAATCTTGGATTTTTTTATTTCTATCCATATTTAAAACAGTACAAACAGCGTTAGCGAATGTCCAAGAGATTCCTCTAATGTCACAAATTCCTCTATATAGTTTTTTGTCTCCTCTAATATCTTTTTGTAAAATTCTAATTAGCTTTACATATTCCTCTGGCTTTTGCAAATGTGGATTTCCTTTCTTTGCAGTTTCTTTCGCCTGTTCCTTTGCTATTTGTTTTTCTTCGCTCATCTTATGAATAAATTTTGTCTCTGGATTTCTGTTAACTCCTCAAAAATTCTTTTTTCTATTGCCTTTTGAGGATCAGGTATTCCAGATACCCTTGATTTAATTTCGCTCATTGATTCAAATGGTTTTTTGTCTCTCTCGTCGAGAATCGCCTGACAATGCTTTTTTCCGAATCCTGGAAGCAATTCAAATTGGTGAAGACGGGTATTTATAGCTTGCGCTTTATTAAAAAA
>CAZNOS010000034.1:0-8920 GCA_964574775.1 Candidatus Woesearchaeota archaeon
ATTTGATAGTATTTTTGAGACGGCCATAGTCGGTTGGTTCCACCTGTTCCCATTCCGAACACAGAAGTTAAGCTTCCGACGTTTACGTGTGTACTGCTTTATCGCGGGAAATCATAAAGCTGTCTTACTCATATTCATTCTAGGGGTGTTGAAAATAATGGAAGAAGAAATTTTAATCAGTGCCTTTAAAGAGATAAAAAAGAGTTTTCCAGAAGTCCGTTCTAGACTTGTTGGCCCTACGCAAATAAAATTTTTAATGTTAAGTGACGTGCTTTATACGGGAAATATTTTTTATTCTGGGGAAATGCTAGACGAAGAATTTTCTGAACTTCAACTTGCTGGACTTCTAGCGCATGAACTTTCTCATCAAGTTAACCAATCTGAAATGAGAGACTATACAAAAAGAGAAAAAATAAAACATGAAGAGAGATATAATTCCGACACAGGTTATCGAAGATTTATAGAAAGAAATGCAGACAGAACTACAGTAAGACGAGGATTTGGACAAGGATTGTATTCTCTTATGGAAAAATTTTATTTAGACCTAGATTGGAAAAGAAAATATGCAAGAGAACATTTGAGCTTAAGAGAGATTAGAAAATTAATGAAAAAATGAATTATTTTAACTAAAAACTAGAATAAAATTCCGGTTGGTATAAATGGTTCTCTTTTTGACATTTCTTCAATTAATAAACAAACGGCTTCTTGGTCGCCTAGACTTCTTCTCTCTACTGGCCTTCCTATTTCTCGCGCATGCCTAAGGCCGTACTCCATGCCGCTGCTAAAACCTAGGTCTTGATAAAACGCCGACAATTCTGCGTTCTCTCCCCAAATTAATCCAGCATCGATGCCGCGTACTCTCTCTTCTTCTATTGTATCATTTAAAATTCCGGTTTGTGTGTAAAATAAATGCGATGCAAATGGGGCTTCTCCTCGCAAAATTGAATTACGAACACATAATCGCGCGTACAAAATATTTCTTCTGGTTTCAGACCAGTCTTTTCCCTTAAATGGACTTTCTATCAATACTCTTCTTGGTGCCATGAATAAAATTTAATTAGAATATTTATAAGTATTTAGAAACTCGAAAACATATATTTAATTAATATTTCTTGAATTTGTTAACTAATTCTATAGAATCTGTTTGACCTAAGAAGATTGCTCTGCAGCAATATCTGTCTAATCCAAGCTCGTCAAGAACTTTTTTTGAGTCCTCGCCCTTTGCCTTTCTTTCTTTGTATTGTTTCCACAAGTGAGCAATTGGCTTACCGCAACTGAAACAACGAATTGGAATTATAATTTTTGGCTCCTATGTTTGGTAAAATACCGAAAGGGATATCCCTCGTGATATAAATACCCGAAATCACATGATAATTTCAATTCTTGAAAGACTTTGGCCTTTTTTAAAGCTTTCGCTATCTCTTTTTGTGTGCAACTTGGATGTTTTGTAACATGATTTATCACCTCTTGAAATGCAAGCGGTATTTCCCCCTTCCCTGTATATAAGAAATATAATAGCTTTTTCCTTTTGGAGTGGATTATAAACGGATAGACTTTATTAAAAAAAAGGCTTAAATTATAAATAACCATACATCCTCCGTCGTATTTTATAGAAAACCCTTCTTTTTCTAAAAATTTTGTATAAATTCTGACCCTTTCCCTGTCTTTGCAAGCAATTCTAATTGACCGATTATATAATGAAACATTGCCTTCCGCATCAAATAATCCTGCAAAAAAAGATTCCAAATTTAAAAAATATAAAAATTCTTCCAGGTTTTCATAAAGATAATTAAAAAAAGAGGTTAAAATTCCATTATTGGAATGCACCGAAAGCACCCATCCTTTTTTATCTGTCTTTAAAATATATTTTTTATCGAAGTTCACCTTCGGTTCTTCAATTAGTTCGGAAAAATATAAAATTCTTTCCACATTCTGATGAATTTCTTTTAAAAAATCTTCGGTGAAAGATAGAAGTGCGTCGTCTTGATTAACTACCCCAAATCTTTTTCCACCCGCACTATCTCCGCACCAAAGTCCGAAGAAATATGAAAATCTTTTATCTAGTATGAATTTTTCAGGTATTTGTACTTCAAATCTTTTACTTTCTTTTTTAGCAAAATTATTATAAGTAATATATAAAAATGACTCTTTGGATAAAAATGTAGACTTTCTAAATCCGGAATCTAGTATATGATGATATACCTTAAACCATTGTAGAAAATTTAATTCACCGTCAATTATCAAATTTTTTACCCGCGGAAGTAAACTTCGCATATTCCTTAATTTTTTAATTCTTTTTACCCTACCATCTCCCAAATTTAATCCGACTAGTTCTTTTTTTGATAAGACCTCTAAAGTATTCTTGGAGAGTTCCGACTCAGAAAGAAAACCCAAGTTAATTAGTTTAATTAAAATATCTTGCTTAACAAGACAAAAATACAAATTTTTATAACCCCGAATAGACGAGGCTGGAATTTTAAGAATTTTCTCAGCACTTATTGATCCCCCATATTTAATTACCACTTTTTCAAACAGATTTCTTTGAAAAGAGGGTGTTAATCTTATCAGGCAATCCCTTATCATGATAGTTTATATTTTTCTAATTTAAATACTTTACCATTTGAGATTCTCTTATATGTATAATCACTTAAAAGACGAGCATTTTTAAAGGTTTTGATATTCATTTTTTTATGAAAAAGGGTGATTTGATTATTCAACTTAAAGACGTTCATAAAATTTATGACATGGGCGCGTCTAAGGTTCACGCCCTAGATAGTTTAGATTTAAAAATTCACCAAGGAGAGTTCGTCGCTATAATGGGTCCATCTGGTTCTGGAAAATCTACTGCGATGAATCTTGTTGGAAGTTTAGATATTCCGACGAAGGGTGCAATATATCTTGACCGCCATAATATAGCAGATTTACATGAATCTGATTTGGCGCAAATAAGAGGAAGAAAAATTGGTTTTATTTTTCAGCAGTTTAATTTAATTCCGAACTTAACCGCGAAGGAAAATGTAATGCTTCCAATGTTGTTTCAGGGAGTTTCATTTGAAGAACGACAAAAAAAGGCGGAAGAGCTTTTAAATTTAGTAGAGCTTAGCGACAGAATGGATCACTATCCAAATCAGCTTTCTGGTGGACAGCAACAAAGAGTTGCAATTGCCAGAGCTCTTTCAAATGATCCGGAGGTCATTCTAGCTGATGAACCTACTGGAAATTTGGATACAAAAACTGGAGAGATAGTTATGAAATTCTTAAATGAATTAAACAAAAATGGAAAAACCATTATTATGGTCACGCATTCGCCGGAGTTAGCACAGAAACATGCACAAATTGTTTATTGGATTAAGGATGGCAAACTCGAAAAAACAATTAAGAGGAAATAATGACGCTTGTTTACTTTCATGGGGATAGGACGAGAAAAGAAATTGCATTAACTTTTGATGATGGTCCATGTGAACAAACAAAAGAAATTCTAAAGATTTTAAAAGAAGAAGAAATTCCTGCGACTTTTTTTATATGTGGAAAGAAGATACAGAATAACAGGCGTGTAATTAAACAAATGATTAAGCAGGGGTGCGAGATTGGAAATCATACATTCAATCATATTTCTGTGTGGTTTAAATCAAAAGAACGCTTTGGGAATGAAATTAAAAAAACGGACGATGAATTAAAGAAATTAAAAATTAAAACAAACCTGTTTAGACCGCCCTACTGTAGATTCGGATTCGGATTTTTAGTTAATTTAAAAAAATTGAATAAGAAAATTATTATCGGAGATGTTATCTCCGGAGACTGGAAAAAAATATCCGTACAAAAAAAGATTGAAACTATTCTGAGAAAAACAAGGAATGGGTCTATTATTATTCTTCATGATTATCTAGAGGACATTGGAGAAAATAGAGACATTATTGATATTATTTTACCCGTGATCTTGGAATTGAAACGGCGTGGTTTTAAATTTAAAAAAGTATCGGAGATAATCGGATGAGAGCAGAATATTTTTCTCTTGCAGTAAGAAATTTAAGAAGACGAGGAATTAGAAGTTGGTTAACCTTACTTGGCGTTGTTGTTGGAATTATCGCTGTTGTTTCTTTAATATCTTTAGGAGATGGACTGAAGCTCGCCGTAAACTCTCAATTTGGAATAAGTTCTATAGAGATAATAACTGTTCAGGCTGGGGGTATGAGTGGGTATGGGCCGCCAGGTTCTGGTGTAGTTAATCCGCTTACAGAGAGCGATGCTGAAGCTATTGAAAAATTGGATAAGGTACAATACACAATACCCAGAAGAATTGAAACGTTTGGAATAGAGCATAATAATAAGTTAATTATTGGCTATGGAACCGATGTTCCCAATGGTGAAAAAGAAAAGGCGATGTATGAAACACTGGATGTAGAGGTATTAAGCGGAAGACTGCTACAAGATGGCGACACAAACAAAGTAGTAATTGGTTACGATATGGCTAATCCAGATAAAAATGGATTTGATAAAGCAATTGCAGTTGGGGATAGTATTTCCATTCATGAAAAAGACTATCGTGTCGTTGGGATATTAAAAAAGAAAGGAAGTTTTATTTTGGATAAAATTATTTTAATGAAAACTGATGAGATGAAAAATCTACTGGATTTAGGAGAAGACGTCGACATTATTGCGGTTAAAGTAATTAGTAAAGATCTCGTGACTCAAGCAAAAGAGGATATTGAAAAACTTCTTAGAAACAGAAGAGATGTTAAGATTGGACAGGAGGACTTTGAAGTCTCTACGCCAGAAGCCGCGCTATCTACTGTAAATTCTATTTTAACGGGAGTCCAAATATTTATTGCACTTATTGCGTCTATTTCTATTTTTATAGGCGCAGTTGGAATTGTTAATACGATGACAACTTCTGTCCTTGAAAGAACTAAGGAAATTGGAATTATGAAAGCAATCGGTGCAAAAAACTCAGACATATTCTTTCAGTTTTTTATTGAGGCTGGAATGCTTGGAATGGTTGGTGGTCTTATTGGGGTTTCGTTCGGATTACTTATTGGTTTTGTGGGAATACAGGGAATTAATGCATTTATTGGATCTCAAAATCCTTTCGAAATTAGTTGGGCCCTTGTAACGATTACGTTGGTAGGAAGTTTTCTAATTGGATCTGTTGCTGGAATCGCACCCGCAATGAAAGCTGCAAACATGAATCCAGTGGAGGCGTTGAGAAAATGATAAGCAAAGAGGGAATAAAATATTCTTTGAAAAATATACAACACAGGAAGACAAGAAGCGCGCTAACTATTTTTTCTATATTCGTCGGCATTACAACTATTTTTATTTTTATTAGTTTTGGGTGGGGATTATATGACTACGTTGACTCCTTTACAACTGGAACATCTGCCGATAAGATAACCATTTCACCGAAGGGGCTTGCCGCTCCAGGCATAGATGATTCCATTTCGTTTTCTGAAAATGACTTGAGCGCTATTGAAAGAAGTGCAGGTGTGAAAGAGGTTGAGGGAATGTATACGTCTGTGGTTGAGATAGAAAAGAATGACGTCTTAAAATATGTAATGATTATGTCGATTGATCCAAAGAAAAAATTAATGATTGAATTATCTAGCATGAAGATATCTAGAGGAAGAGAGTTGCAGTATGGAGACGCTAGAAAGGTTGTTTTGGGATACAACTATTTACTAGAAGATAAGATATTTCCAAGAAAGTTAGATATTAATGATAAGATAACTTTAAACGGTGAAGAATTTAGGGTTGTTGGTTTCTATGACAAGATTGGAAATCCGCAAGATGACTCAAATGTCTATGTACTTCCAGACACGATGAAAATAATTTTTCCAGATTTAGCTGGATACGCTATGATTATCGCCAGGGTAGATATCTCCAATATGAATTCCACTATCGCTAATGTCGAGCGTGGATTAAGATCTTCTAGAGATGTTAAAAAGGGAAGAGAGGATTTTTATGTTGCATCGTTTGATGATTTAATTGCTAGCTACACTTCTGCTCTAGATATTGTAATTGGATTCATAATTTTGATCGCACTCATTTCGGTTTTGGTTTCTGCAATAAATACTGCAAACACAATGATTACTTCGGTTTTAGAGAGGACTAAGGAGATTGGAGTACTGAAGGCAATAGGCGCAAAGAACTCGGAAATATTTAACATATTTTTATTTGAATCTGGGTTTTTGGGGGCCGTGGCTGGCGCACTTGGCGTTCTCGCTGGATTTGGCATAACATACGTAATGGGGGAAATACTCGACAACCTTGGTTGGGGATTTTTGAGTCCGCACTATTCGATAACACTATTCTTGGGGTGCGTTGTTTTTGCGACGGTAACTGGCGCATTCTCCGGTGTTGTACCTGCGATGAATGCTTCGAAAACAAATATAGTAGAGGCATTAAGATATGAATAAAAATCTAATCATAAATAAAAATTATCTTGTTGTTAATTGTATCTTTTAGAAGAATTATTTTTTCTTAGCGTCTCTATTTTTCTTTCTTTTATAAAACCAATATATTAGTAGAATTATAATCACTGCCGAAACAATATATGTTATTACTGGCGTTGATTTTTCATCTGCCTTTCTGCCCTCAAAAAAGGAAGGAACTAAAGTAACATTCTTCTCTATGGACCTTCTAAAACCTGCCTCGTCTGTATAATATATTTTTACCGGAACGATTGTTTCCGCTGGCATTATTTCAAATTCTGTCGACGTATATTCGTTTGAGTCTAAGTCTCCAATAATTTTTGTTTTTGCACCCTTGATTATTAAACCTGGATAATCCAAAACCTCTATTGCAATTGATTTGACATCAACCTCTGCAATATTTAAAACTTCTAATGTTAACATATTTGTTACTAGATTTAGATCTTTTACATATACTTCAAAATCTGCTCGCGTATCCTCGACGTTTAAGTTAAACTCCTTAGATTCTATTCCCATCGACGTACCTTTGGAAATTAAAACCTCTATCGGATTGTCTCCATCTACGGCATCTTGATCTATTCTAACTTTATATGCAACTAATTTATGGGTTGAATAATCTTTTACAAACGTTCCACCCATGAGAGAAATTTTTCCTTCTTGTCCGGGATCGAATGCTATTGGATATTTATTTATTAGCTCGAATGTTATATCGCCACATGCGAAATCAGAAATTCCTTCGATTTGAAATACCAGCTTCACATAATCTCCAGGAACTGCTGGGTATGGATCTTGACTTAATAATTGAACCGTTGGATTACACGACGATGTTTCTGCAGCAATCAAAATAGAACAAAACAAAAACAACAATGGAATTACACCTGCGAATATCACTCTCTTCATAATAATAAAATTCCTCTTTTCTTTTTAAACCTTTGGAAATATATACGCAAGAATAGAAGTATTTAAAAAGTGAAAGTTGTAGAATTCACTAATTAATAAAATGAGGGAAAATGGTTGCTAAAAAATGTTGTGTTTATTGCAAGGGCGATGTTCCTAACGAGAGAGCTATGGATGTTTGCGACAGATGCGGAAAAGCAGTTTGGGGCGAAAAGATGTTCAGAGCTATCGTGGAAGGAACAGATAAAGAAATGGCCAAGGGCAATATGGAACTTGGAAGAGTAAGTGAGTGCTGATTTTATCATTTGGCTTGCCCAAACTGAATTAAAAAGATTTAAAAACGGCTTTTTTGTTGAATTGGAATGGTAGCGAACGAGATAAACAGTAAAATTATACTCGAAAAATTCGACTGCCTCGACGCAGATGAGTTGGTTATTGCGAAAAAACTGATTCAAAAATATGTCCAAAAAATAGAAAAGATTGTAGATTATGACAAGATGAAACTCGAAATCAAGGTTCATCCGAAAAATAACCTGCGACATTTCGAAATTAAGGGGCATTTAGAATATAAGGAAAATAGGGCAATGTCAGAAAGCCAGGATTCAAATCCTTTCGTGGCGCTTGATATTGTGCTCGAAAATATACTCAAAGAAATTAAACATAAAACAAGAAAAAATTAAAATGGTTAGTAAAAAAATGAATGTAAGGGCAAGGGGAAAATTACCACTTAGTCAGTACTTTAAAAAATTGAAAAATGGAGACAAGGTAGCCGTTATAGTTCAACAAAGCACTCCGTCTGCATATCCAAAAAGAATAGTTGGGAAGAGTGGGGTTATTATTGGCTCAAGGGGAACTTCTATGATAGTGAAAATATCTGATGGAAACCTACCAAAACAATACATAATTAAACCGATACATCTAAAGAAATTAAAATGATAAAAGATCAAAAACCATTAACATATGCTGAAGTTATAGAATTAGTTGGAGATGGAGAAAGGGCAAAAAAAGTAAAAGATTTTATAAAAAAATTCTACAAGTTAAAACCAGCTGAAGCTAAGAAGTTAGCTGAAGAACTTAAGTCTCTGGATTTAATGAAACTAAAAGAAGAATATATTGTGAATATTACAAATTTCTTACCGCAGGACGCATCGGATTTGATAAAGATATTACCAGATTCGTCTTTCGACCAAGAAGAAACAAATAAAATTCTCGATATTGTTAAAAAATATTAATTAAGATGGAAAAGGAAGAAATTGCTATTGTCCTAGATTATTTGCCTTACGGTTATCCGTTGGAAAATAGAACTATGCCTGTAGTTCAAGCGATTGGAAAAAATAATTTTACATTACTACAGTTAGCACCAAGAAAAGGGGTATCGTTTCAACCACAGGAAGAAATCTATATCGGTGAGGGCAAAAGAGATAAGATTCAGTTTATTCAAGGAAGACTGCTGAGGGAAAAGCTTACTGAGAGTGCTAAGTCCCAACTTGCTGAATTTATAGAAAAAGCTGTAAAAGAAAAAGAACCACAGTTTATTGAATTTTTTAATAAAGCGCAAGCTATAAATACCCGTCTTCACCAATTTGAATTGCTTC
>CAZNOS010000035.1:0-5997 GCA_964574775.1 Candidatus Woesearchaeota archaeon
ACATCCAGCGAAAGATTTATAAACCCGTATATATCTATGTGTATACACAGAAGGTATACAAAACAATGGATATATTCGACAACAAGATTTTATGTAATGAATGCGAAAAGATCATGAAGCCAGTTCTTATTTCTAAGAATGGTTTTAATCTTAGAGCGGTAAAGTGTGAAAAATGCAATAAAATAATTGCTCATCCGGCAGACAAGCAGGAATATGATAATTTTATAAAGTTAAAACAAAAAGATTTTGAAGTTAAGATGAGAATGGTGGGAAATTCTTATGCTGTATCTATTCCAAGGGAAATTGTTGACTTTATGAGATCACAAGAAAGTATGATTAATGATATGGTTAAGTTAAGTTTTGAACAAGCGGGAAGATTAAGTTTAAGTTTTAATACTCCAGAAACACAAGAAAATGCAAGAACAATAAGTGCGAAAGAGGTAAAAATAATAAAGAATGGTAAAGTTTTCCATGTAAAACAAGTTTCAGATTCTGCAAATCCGCAGAATAATAAAAAAGTGGTAATAAGAAATGATTTGGAGGAGAAAGAAGAATAATGGCAGACGATACAAAAGCAGATGCAAAATATAATATAACTATTAATGTTGCTTATAGCACTAGGGGTAGCGATGCTGATTTCGATTTATCTTCCTTATTTGGAGGCAATGGGGTGGGTGCAAGAGCAGCCAATGGTGGTTATGATTCGCGTTATGGAGAAGATAAAAAAGGGTATGGGTCACGTGCGGGTCGCGGCTTGTCAGCTCGTGAAGATATGTTTCAAAAATATTTAAAAGAGACGGGGAACAAATGTCCACTTTGTCATCAGAGTCTTCATGCTCATGGCGCGGATGGTGCAACATCAGGAGTAAACTATGGTAGATAAAGAAGATAAAAAAATAGAGAAAGAAATGACTAGTGTAAAATTACGAGTCGTAGAAGCATTGCAAGATGATGCATATGGCGGAATTGCTAGGGTAGATCCAACTTTAATGAAGAAATTAAAATTACAGAGAGGGGATATTATTTCTATAAAGGGCCAGAAGGAAACTTTTGTCATCGTTGATAGAGCTTATCCGGCAGATATGGGCGAGAATATTATTCGAATTGATGGAATTATAAGAAAAAATGCTAAGACAAGTATAGGCGAAATGGTTTCTATTAAAAAAGCAGATTTAAAAGAAGCAAAGAAAATTACAATCGCTCCAGCTCAACAGGGAATAATAGTTCAGGGAAATCCTGAATCAATAAAACAGGGTCTTCTGGGAAGAGCGGTGTCTAAAGGAGATATTTTAGTTTTGGGCGCAGCCAATGGAAGACAAAAAAGAAGAGGCGGCGGAATGATGGATGATGATTTCGGAGATATGTTTTCAGATTTCTCTGATATATTTAATCAAATGGGAATGTCTGGTCTCGGAAATTTTGGTGGTGCAACTTCTCAGATAAGATTTATTGTTGCAGATACAAGCCCTAATCAAGCCTGTATTATAACAGAAAATACCGAAGTAGTTTTGAGTCCGAAGGCAATTGAAGTTTCAGAAGATGGAGCAACTATCCCTCAGGTGACCTATGAAGATATCGGAGGATTGACAGAAGAGGTTAAGAAAATTAGAGAGATGGTAGAAATTCCATTAAAACATCCAGAATTATTTGATAAACTTGGGATTGAACCACCGAAGGGAGTTTTGTTATATGGTCCTCCAGGAACTGGTAAGACAATGCTAGCGAAGGCTGTAGCTGGAGAAACAGAAGCGAACTTTGTGTCTATCAGCGGTCCAGAAATATTTGATAAATTTTATGGTGAATCCGAGAAAAAAGTAAAAAAAATATTTGAGGATGCAGAAAAAAATGCTCCGTCAATAATTTTCTTTGATGAAATAGACGCCATAGCACCATCAAGAGAAGATAATATACACTCTGGAGAGGTAGAGAGAAGGGTTGTATCACAATTACTAACAATGATGGACGGGCTTAATGCTAGAGGAAAAGTTATTGTTATTGCAGCTACAAATAGACCAGAGGCTATAGATTCTGCATTAAGAAGACCAGGAAGATTTGATAGGGAAATAGAAATCAATGTGCCAAATAAAGAAGGAAGGTTAGAAATTTTGAAAATTCACACAAGGGGAATGCCGTTAACAAAAGATGTTAACTTAGAAGAAATTGCTGCGAAGACACATGGATTTGTTGGGGCGGATATTTCTGCATTAGCAAAAGAATCAGCAATGGCTGTTTTAAGAAATATACTCCCAAAAATAAATCTAAAAGAAGAGGGAATTCCTAAAGAAATTTTAGAAAATTTAAAAGTAACAAAAAATGATTTTGAAGAAGCATTAAAATTTGTAAGGCCATCTGCGATGAGAGAAGTTTTGGCAGAAATTCCATCTACTAGGTGGGATGATATTGGTGGAATTGAAAATGTAAAACAAGATTTGAAAGAGGTAGTAGAATGGCCAATGAAAAATTCAAAAGCATTTGAGCGATTGGGAATTCGTCCGCCCAAAGGAGTATTATTATATGGTCCACCTGGAAATGGAAAAACACTATTAGCGCGAGCAGTTGCTAAAGAATCGGGTGCAAATTTTATATCCATAAAAGGACCAGAGCTTCAAAAAGAAGGAATTGTTGGAAAAGAAAGCGAAAGATTGAGAAAGATGTTTAAGAGAGCAAGACAGGTTTCTCCGTGTATAGTATTTTTTGATGAAATAGATAGTATAGCTGGAAGAAGGGGTATGGGCGGGGGATCTATGAATGATTCAAATGAAAGTATACTTAATACTCTATTGACGGAAATGGACGGAATTGAATCTCTAAAAAATGTAATTGTGATTGGGGCAACTAACAGGCCGGATATGTTAGACCCTGCACTATTACGTCCAGGAAGATTTGACAGAATCGTTTATGTTCCAGTTCCAGATGAGGAAGGCAGATTACAAATTTTTAAAATTCATACTAAGAATATGCCGATTGATAATAAAGAAAATATAATAAAAGATTTAGCGAAGGAAACTGACGGATATACTGGTGCGGATATTGAGGGGTTGTGTAGAGAGGCTGCAATGTTGGCATTAAGGGAAAATAAAGACGCTAAAATTATTTTGAAAAAACATTTTGAAAAAGCGATGGATAAAGTTGGTCCTTCCGTAAGCAAGAATGATGCTGATAGATATAAAAATATTGAGAGAAGATATTTGAGAAGCGCCAGATCGGCTCTTCCGGAAACCAGTTACGCTGGATAAATTCAAAATCACTCGAGGTAGATATTTCAGATGCGAGGGATGTTATGGGCATCTCCCGCGTTTGTGTTATTCTGAATCAATTATAATTAAGTTTAAAAGGTAATTATTTATAGATTTTTTATGGCTGAAAAATCTTCAACAGACACAGAGCAATCTGAAATTGAACCAGTATTTCTAAATGCGTTTTCTGGATTTCCGGAGTTTAATGAAAGAAGTGACTTAGAGTTCGCGTTGTTTGAAGACGATGAGGGGATAGTTAATTATAAAATTTCTCCAGTGCGTGTTGCCGATGAGGGATTTTTTAGATCTTTCAATTTTGCATTTGATGGTTTAGATGTAAACTATGGTGGAAGGGTTCTTCTTTGCGATTTGACGAATTATAATAAAGAAGAAGTTGTACCTATTCATTTGTACGACGGATTTTTTCATGCTGCAAGGGTTGATGGTTTGACAACTAGTAGTGGCGGGCTAGGTAGAATACTTTGTTATGAATTACAGTCTGGGGCTGTCGGATTTAAGGAGCTTGTTTTAGGAAATGCGGATGTCGTTAGCGAAACAAAACAAAGAATAGAATCAATTGTAAAAGGATATGAAATTCAGGAAGAGCGTGCACGTATGGCGGAGGCAAATAAAATTCATTCTTCATTTTTTGCTGGAATGGACCATGAGGCCTGGAGACCAAGGGGAATGCATTCTGGTCCGTGCTGATTTGTTTTTCAAGGGATTTAAAAACTATAAAATCTTTATTATATTATGAATTTGAAACAAAATATTAAAAAGTTTTGGGCATTTCTAAAAGAAGATTCGTGGCCAAGTTTTTTTGTAAGTTTGATAGTTGCTTTAATCGTGATTAAGTTTATTTTTTTCCCTTTGCTTTCTCTTACTACTGGTACTTCTTTACCGTTAGTTATTGTAGAGAGTTGTTCTATGTATCATTCTATGGATTTGGATAAGATAATGGCGAATAAGATTTATTCCGATTATGGTTTAACGATAAATGATACAGAAAGTTGGACTTTGAAAAATGGTTTTTCTAAGGGGGATGTGATTTTTGTAGTCGGAGCGAAAAACGTAGAGATTGGAGATGTTATAATTTTTGATGGAGGTCGTTCTAATCCAATAATTCATCGAGTAGTAGGTATTAGTGAGGAAGATGGTAAAAATATATATGAAACTAAGGGAGATAATAATTTAGCTCAGATAGTTCCGGGTTGCAATAGTGGCGTTTGTTGGACAACTAATGAAAAATATATTAGTGAAGATTCTGTAATCGGAAAAGCGGTTTTTAAAATTCCGGCGATTGGATGGATTAAGTTGATATTTTTTGACTGGAGAAAACCGACCGAACAAAGAGGACTTTGTTGAAAGTGTTGCAAATGAAAATTGAAGAGTGTAAAATTTTAGAAAATAGATTATTAGGAAATATAAAAAATAATCTCGAAGGAGTTGATCATTGTTTGGGTAATTTTAGAAATATGTGGGGTTATGAGGATATTATGTATAGATATTTTTGTGGGTCATTTAAGGTTTTTGGTGCTAATAATCTTACGAGTGAAGGATTCGATTTATTAAAAAGTCTTGATCCCAAGGATGAAAAAAGCTTGGACGAAGGCTATACATGTTTAGTTGAAAGAGCGCTTCCAATTAGGTTTAATTTAGAAATGAATAAAGATTGGATGGCTTCTACTGCCCCTATTGTCAATGCTTTCTTACAAACACAATATTTTTTAGAGATGACTTCTAGGTATGGTCACAGTATGCAGTCAGAAGATTTGCATGGATTCTTGCCATCTGGATGGGCAGCGCTTCTAATTCTGTATAAATTTAGATAACGAAAGGCTTATATATTCCGAAGGGTAGGTTAGAAAATGGAGTTTTGTCCGAGATGTGGCGGGGTGCTTATCCAAAAAACTAAAAATTTTGGATGTATTCGTTGTAACTATTCTACTAAAGATAAAGTAGACTTAAAGATAAAAGAAAAAGTTGATGAGTCTAGTGAGATCTCGGTTATAAAAGAAAAGGAAGTCGATACATTACCTACAGTTGAAGCGACTTGTAAAAAATGTAAGCACAATGAGGCGCATTTCTGGACATCTCAAACTCGTTCTGCTGATGAATCTGAAACGAAATTCTATAGATGTAAGAAGTGTAAGCATACATGGAGAGAATATAAATAATATTTTATGTATTTATTTTAATAATAAACTTTAAATAGCTTTAATTTATAACGAATGCATGACACACCCCCAAGTTAGAGGATATCACGAAATAAGAACTAATTGGCCATTAGAATCCGCAGATGTTACAGATATGTTTATTGGAAGGTTTAGAAGTGATGGTAAATATCATTTATTAGGACATAGACCAAGAAAATTAGCTTATTTATTTTCCGAGCATAGTGAGACTAATTTGGATATCGGCGTAGTTCGTTTGCCGTCTGGAAAAAATAATTTACACGAATTGGTGACGGGAGAGGTTTTCGAGATTGATTCTAGTGATGAGCCCAAGGCAACTTGGCAGGCTAGATATTTAGAACACGCTTAATTTTTCAAAACTTTTATAAACCTTAGAGTTAAATTATAATTATGGCAAAAAAAATTTCCAGTAAAGAGTCTGTCGAGTTGGCCGAAGAGCATATTAAAATCGCAGAGGATTTGATTCATGACGAGGCTAAGAAGTGCGAAGATGGTTCTAAAAAAATGAAAGAATTATCTGAAGCGGCGTTTGCTTTGGAAAAAGCAGAGTCCGAAGTTGAGGACGT
>CAZNOS010000035.1:6097-8238 GCA_964574775.1 Candidatus Woesearchaeota archaeon
TATGACCCCGAGGGGATTTGAACCCCCGACACCTGGATTAAAAGTCCAGTACTCTAACCAGTCTGAGCTACGAGGCCGCTGTAAATTCGGTAATAAACTAGAGAAAAGTGCCTTTAAAAAATTAACCTATTCAGCTATTCTGCGTGAAATGTTTATGTGGCTTTTCTGCCGACTCTTTCTGAGAATCCACAGTTGCCGCATTTTAAAAGAATTAAGTGGTCTTCATCTGAAAATAATACACCAACATCTATTACTTGTGCCCCGACGTGTCCGCACTTTTTACATTTATTATCATACGTTGCCGAGGGGTCTTTTTCATTAGTTATGCCAGATCCCCTGACTTCATTTGACGATTTTTCATTAAATGAAATTCCTGTGGATTCTTTGCTAACGCTACATTTTTTACAGTATGTTTTTACAACTCCTCTTTCTTTATAAAAAAACATTAAACTATTACATATTTTGCAAAATTCCATATTTTAAAAGATTAAGATGTGATTATAAAGCTATTCTCTCGGAAAAGAAAGGTTTTTAAGCTTAAAAAGAGTGGATGATTTAATGAACCCGAGATGAGAATCGGAATATTTCTCGACGGTATTTTTTTAGAAAAATTTTATGTAGAGTCTTTATAGACGGTAATGGGAGAAATTGCGCTGTTGATATGTGATTACAATAAACACATTATCTTATCTCGTAAAACATCTTCAGAATTCATTTTATCGAGTCTGTCTATTAGGCATCCCTTTTTGAAAAATAATACGCTCGGAACTTTTGAAACCTTGTGCTTTTTAGCAATTTCTTCGGCCTCTTCTATATTGACTTTTCCGAATAAAATTCTATCGCTGAATTCTTCGGCAATACTTTCCATCATGGGCAATACCATTAGACAATTCATTTCCCAATCCGAAAAAAAATGTAGAATTGATAAATCACTCTTTACAAAATCGTCGTGATTCGTGGCGTCTATTTCTGATATTAAGTCTTGAAAGCTCATTTTTACCGTATATAAACATGAAGATGTGGGGATTCGGGTATTTATAAAGATTTATGTGCTAATCATTGTTTTGATACACCTTGTTTATATTTTTTATACTTGCTTAAAGAGTTTGCTAAATCCGATGTGTCTTACGCCTTCAAATCTTCTAGTTTTGATTTTGGCTTTTATAAACGAATCTTTAGCATCGGGATTTGCGTAATCTGCTTCGTATATAATTTCTTTTATCCCAGAGTTAGTTATAATTCCAGCGCATATTGTGCATGGAAATGTGGTACAATATAAAACTCCACCGTCTACAGATTTTCCTTGTCTACCGGCATTAATCACAGCATTCGCTTCTGCATGAACAGCCTTGCATTTTTCTAGCATTTGACCTGATGGAATATTTTGTTTTTGTCTTTCACAAAATCCGATATCTATACAATTCGGTGTACCCCTTGGTGAGCCATTGTATCCTTGCGCAATCATGGCGTGATCTGGAGTTGAAATAACCGCTCCAACTTTTCTTCTTCTACATGTAGAACGTGATGCCCACAAATACGTTTCCATCATGAAGGCCTCATCCCAAGTCGGTCTTCTTGTTAAAAATCCTTCGGAGTTAAATGTTATATTTGTAGAAAGCTTTTCTTCTAATTCATTTGTCGTACCATCGTTTAATAAAAAAATATCTGCCATTTCGGCACATTTGGAAAGATTTTGTTTAAATGGGTCGTTGTTTGAATTTTCTCTTTTTTCGTCTTCTAAGAATTTTTCAAATGTTAAATTGGAGTCTGTTGCACTTCGTCTACCTGCTGCTCTTTGGTATCGTAAATTTGGATTTGCATCAATGGCTAATAAAATAAAATTAGGAAGTCTTCTCATTGCATCAATTTCCCCTGGACATCTGAAACTTTCTATTGCAGCATTTCCGCCATTAGTTAGTGCCTGTTGATAGAGTTGTTCCGTTATATATGCAGGACCATATTGCGTTCTTAATTCGTTAGCGACATCTTGCATGTGTTGTCTGTCGACTGGTAAATTTCTCTTTTGAATTTCTTGTGTTATTAAATCTCTTGCAGAATAATGTTTGAATCCCTTCTGCTTTAGAAAATCTACAGCGGTTCCCTTCCCGGCGGCATTTGTTCCAGTTATTCCGATTATCATT
>CAZNOS010000036.1:0-7389 GCA_964574775.1 Candidatus Woesearchaeota archaeon
CCTGTAGTAATATTCCTGCCGACTGTTTTGTTTTGGGTGAATCTTTTTTTGTCGGGAAAAACATTGAACAATGCGGGATCCAATTTTATAAATTTGGTAACCAACCAAGACTATCACTTGCAAAAATTGAAAGAAATTTATTACATCATTTAAATTTCAATTCTAATGGTCAATTTTTATTAGCAAATGATACCGTAAATGCAATACCAATCGGAACACCAATAGTTACTCATTACCCAGTTGACTTAAGAAAAATTCTCAGTACCTATCCAATTGAACTAGCAAAATTCGCTCGCCAACTTGGGTTCGAAAACAATTCCCAAAACGCACCGAATGCCTTTACTTTTGGCAATTCAATAGACACAAATAGTCTGAGCTATGTAGCCGCACAATTTTATAGAATTTAATATTATTTTTTTCTAATCTGTATAAAATTCGTTAGATTTTCTTTTTTATAGTTTATGCACTCTTTTGTTATTGCATCAACTTTTATTCTAAGCATATCTATAGTCGCTGTTGTACAAGTCAAATCCCAAAAACCCTCTCTTAAAATTCCTATAATTTTTGTTATAACAGAACTATCTTTATTTTCAGATTGCAATTTTTCAACAATCTCCCAAAGATTTTCAACATCTATTTGGATCTTATCCAGCTCGAGTTTTTTTGATACAATATTCGTTTCTTGATTTTGAACCTTAATTTCGTCAAATGGGTATTCAGAATAGGCTATTTTCTTAGTTGTTGGAGTAAAGAAATCGAATTGTATTTTATCGCCTTCCTTTTCATTTTTAGACAAAATCGTAAATATGGCATATAAAAAAGAATCTTCATTATCCCTAATAAACTTCTCATATCCAGATTTTTGTTTCAATCTTTCAAGTAACGGTTGTGAATTTACCATTTAAATTACTATAAAAATAGGTTTTTAAGCATAATTATTGTTTATTTTTTCTTACAAGACGAGGTCTTGGTTTTCCCTTATTTGCTTCAGCCCTTGCTTCAGCCAGCCTTATTCTTATTTGCACAACTGTTTCATAATAATTTGGGACAAATTGTTCATCTTCTAGCGGATCTCTAATCATTGCCATTGGTAATTTTCTTTTAAGGACAGATTTTAATGTATCCACATGATAATCAACAGAGCTTTCAGAAGGATGCAGACATTTTTCTCCAAATTTTCTGTTCTCGTGTATCAAAACTAACAATCTTTCCTCTTTTTCTGAAATATGATCTGTTAACTCTTCTGCATATTCCCTAACCTTTGCCCTAGTTAACCCTAGGCGCCCATGCCTCCAAAATTAGAAGTTGCCAAAACCTTACCTTGATTAACCAACTGAAGTCCGTAATGAACAATAGACACACCCGAAGGCGAATCAGCATCAAGTCTTAATCCTGTTCTAAAAAGAGGAACAGATTCGGAACTAATTTGTGCCCAAGGCTCTTGGTAAAAACATACATCGTACCTTGTTTGCGTTTTGCTTGCCATTTCTTAAATTATCACAGAACTCTTTTAAAATAAAGTAGCAAAGAACTATTTAAATATTTCTATTCCCGTTCCTTAATCTCTTCCAATAATTCTTTAATAAATTTCTTTTTATCAACGCCAAATTTCGGCTTATCTTCGCCACGTTTTTTTAGAGCTAAAGTTCCCTTTTCTTCTTCTTTGTCGCCGATTGTTATTACGTAAGGAATTTTCATTAGTGCAGCAGTTCTAACTTTGTCGTTCATTGTGGAAGAGCTAAAATCTGCGTCGGCTCTGATTCCTTCTTCTTTCAATTCGTCAAGAACTTTCTGAGCGGCTTTTTCGTTTCTGTCTGTAAAAGATAAAACTCTAACTTGAACCGGAGACAACCAAGTCGGTAAATTACCATTTGTATGTTCCAATAAAATTCCTAAGAATCTTTCCACGCTTCCATATATAACTCGATGAAGCATTATGGGTCTTTTCTTAGAATTATCTTTGTCAACATATTCTAATTCAAATCTTTCTGGCATTTGGAAATCTAATTGAATAGTAGAGCATTGCCAAGTTCTTCCTAGTGAATCTTTAACATGGAAATCTATTTTTGGCCCGTAAAAGACGCCATCCCCAGGATTTAGCTTGTAGTTCATTTTTCTTTTTTTAAGAACATTTTCTAGGGTTGATTCTGCCAAATCCCAAGTTTTTTCATCGCCCATTCTTTTCTCGGGTCGAGTTGAAAGTTCTACATGATCAAATTTCACATTAAATTTTTTATAGAATGTATCAATAATTTTTATTATATTTCCTATTTCTTCTTCCAACTGTTCTTCTGTACAAAAAATGTGTGCGTCGTCTTGTGTAAACTTAATCACTCTAAATAGACCGGCCAATACTCCGGATAATTCTTGTCTATGAACTATTCCTAGCTCGCCAACTCTTAACGGCAAATCTTTATATGATTTTGGCGAAGATTTGTAAACAAGCATTCCGCCGGGGCAATTCATCGGCTTAACTGCAAAGTCTCTGTCCTCATATTTAGAGAGGAAAATATTTTCTTTATATTTCTCCCAATGTCCAGAAATTTGCCAAAGCTTTCTATCCAAAATTTGAGGTGTTGAGATTTCTTGATACCCTGCTTTTCTATGTTCACTTCTCCAATATTCTGCAAGTGCGTTGTAGATAATCAGACCGTTGTTGTGCCAAAATACCATTCCTGGTGCAACTTCATTAAACGAAAATAAATCTAAATTCTTTCCAATAATTCTATGGTCGTTATCTTTCAATTTTGAAGTATCAAGTTTAGATTTAGAAATACTTGCTAGAAGTTTTTTCGGGTCATATTCTTCTTCTTTTTTGACTAGCAGAGCTGACCCCTGCGGGGCTTTACTATTAATCTGTTCTGTTTGATTCCCAATATTTCTCGACAATTCCGACAAAGGATGTCCTTTACATTTCAATTCAAATTCTTTATAGTATCCAAATGGAGCCCTATAAACTTCAATCTTCTTAGATTTCAATTCTTTTTCAGCGTCAATTAAAAGTTGTTTCGCAAAATCTGGACTAGATAAAGACGAAGATAAATGTGCGTATGGATAAAGAACGATTCGTTCGACTTTTCCTATTTTTTCTTTTAAATCTAAAACATTTTTTATATAATCAGCTAGAATATTTTTATTCGATTCGTCTACCTCTTCAACAGCAGTCATAATTACTAAGGGCTCTTTTACTTCAACGGCTTTGTTTTCCTCTGCCGGAAGTTCTATTCCTTTAATTGCTGGTTTCACTGGTTTAAACTTAATATAATCGCAATGTAATGAAAGTATTTTCATAAGATTAACAATAAGAGGCCGTTTATAAAATTAGCGATATTTTTCCCTAAAGGGATTCGGACTCTTCCACTCTTTAAAAGCAGGACAGGTCGTAGGTGAACGAGCAAAATCATGCTTCTTATGTTGTCCGCCACCATACCATTCACCTATCTTCTTATCAATCGCAATATAATGTGGTTTAAAATGAAAAATCTTTGCCTCAGTATATGCTATCCTTCTATCTGATTCATCCAACCGCCTTCCATTCGCATATGGAAACTCCCAAACCTCTCCGTCTGAACTACCATAACGAATTGAACCAGTTCTAAAAAATCTAATACCGTGTCCACAACCCTCATTCTCCCATCCATTTGATCTTACGTCTCTAAATGTAAAATAAATTCCAGTTCTATCTTCTGTCATAGGAACCATCTCCCCTAATCTTTCAAAACCAGATGAAAGCAAAACCTCATCGCAATCCAAAACGAATGTAAATGGAGTTTCAACTTTTCCAATACTAAAATTTCTCGCATCTACATAATTCACAAACGGATGATCAACAACTTTTAAATTTGAAAATTCTGAAGCAAGCTGTTCTAATTCTTGCCTAGTTCCGTCTATACTTCCAGTATCAACGACAACTGCCCTCTCAACATGTGGAGCGTGTGTTTCAACAAAACTTCTAATACCAGATTTTCCAGGCAACTGTGCTGGATTAATCATTTCGTCTCTAACAATCGCACAAAGAGTAGTATCTTTTAAAAAAGGAGAATCGACGATTGCCATAGTATTTTTATTATTGAGATTTTACATTAGTTGAAGAAATCTTAGTTGCTACATTTCCAGAAAACCAGCTATGATAGCCACGTAAGTCATAAAGTCCACTATCAGATGCATGAGCTCCACTTCTATGGAAAGCATCATCACAATTAAAATTTTTATCATCATTTCTGAAAGAAACCTCTTCTTGACGTCTTGGAAAAGCAATACTGCCCGGTTGCCAACCTTGCATTTCTACCCCAAAAACGGGAGAATATTCTCCTTCAGATTTTTCAAAATGATAACCCAAATAAGGAATTCCATGATAATCAATTGGCGTTCTAGTTAATCTATCAGAAGCAAAAACTCCACCAATAAGTAAAGCTGCAGCAGCTACCACTTTTGCAATAGATCCGACGCCAGAATTTCCTCTTCTGTTTATAGAATTTTGATTCCACGCACCAGTTCCAATATTGTCTGTATTTACCATGGCTAATTCATAAAAAGAGACTATTTAAATCTTTCGTTTTTGTTGTAACTAAGTAGTGACATAAAAATACAAATGTTTTTAAATAGTGTTATATTACATATCTTAAGATGGCAAAGGTAACAATTGGCCAACGAGAACAGATGAGAGAAAGACTCTCTAAGGATTTATCTGAATCAGGAATATCCATCAGAAGACAATTAGGAGAAGACTGTTTATTGCTCAATACTCCCGATGGAGATGTTTATTTTTTCTATCACACATCCACGCTGAATGTAGAAGATATGGAGAGAATTGAAAGAAGTAGGATGGATAAAGGAACGGTTTCAAACATTTTTTATAAAGACGGCAAAACATTTTTTGTTCCACTCAGAGAAGATCAACTTCACAAAAAATTTAAAAGAAGCTTCGGAAGCTTAGGATATGAAGATGCAAAAGCCATGATAGCATTAAGGGAAAAAGAAAAATACGTATTGGCAATTCAGGCTGGAAACAGAAATCTCGCATACTATCAACCAGACACAACCGAAACTGGCGGCAGATTACAAGAAGGATTGGTTTTATTCAATATGACCGTTCCGCAAAAAAGTTATAATCACGTTCCAGAAAACAGACCTGGATATCATCACATAATGGAACAACACGGAACAGACTTTGTAGATTTTGCACGTTCCGCAAGCAGAAGAAGACTCGAAGGAAAATTAGTATTCAAGCCGGTTGCAAACAATAGACAAGTAGCTGTTTTATCTTCAATACCAACGGTAATTACACCCGCATCTTATTCAGATGTAGTAAGAAATTTCCTGGAACAAACTGGAAAAACTCTCGAGGATTTTGGAGGAGATGTTTCTGAATATATAGATCCACAATAAAAATATTTAATAAGCATTTATTTTACGTAACCAAATGACACAGCTAACGGAAAACGATTATAAAGATGCGCAAAAATCACAAAACGGAAATATCAGACAAGATTTTTTAGATGCATTATATTTAGAGGGAATAGAGAGATTTGTAAACGATGTTATTTATATGCCAGTCGACGAAGACGAAACATTAATGTCCTGCACAAACGATTACTTTGATTTCCCCGAAAAATTCGGAATCGCAATACCAAAATCCAGAAGAAGCACATTATGGGTGCACCCAAATGGCTTTCAGCTTTCGTTTCCATTATTTTTATCAGCGCTCATTGATCATGAAGGCCAACACGCAAGACAAAATTATATGAAACCAATTTTTAAGGCAAGGGCATACGCAACAGAATTAGCTACAAGAAATCCAAAAAAATTATTATATTACGAATTATTAGACGAAATTCCCGCCTATGCGAATGAGGTTGCTTTAAGCGAATTACGAGGAATCAAAACAGAATCTTCGAAACATTTTGTTCTTAACTCAATCGAAAAAATTGGAAGACTAAGAAAAAGATTTACTCCAATAAGAAACGCCGAAGAAGATTTACGAGCTATTCTATGTAATGCACCGGGTGATGATTTAGTAAGACGGCTTCTAAAAAATAAAAAAATTCAAATGGCAATTCAGGGAAAAGGGTTTAAATAAAAAATTATTATTGAATAATTTTCAATTTTATCAAAATTTTTCACTTTCGATTTATATTCTACAAAACAAAAGTATTTTTAAATAGAGGAATTGTATGCTTTTTAATTAAATTTGAAATTACTGAAAGGAGGTTTAAAAAAAGAGAAAATGCCATTGGATTTTGCAAAAGAAGCAATACAAAATGCTGAGAAAAACAGTATTAATTTTGATGAGTTAAAAGCTGGTAAAGCAAATATTAAAGTTTTTGGCGTCGGCGGTTGTGGCTGTAATATGGCTACTTGGTTATTCAATAAAGGAATTACTGGAGCAACTGTTTACGGAACAAATACTGATGCTTTACATTTGTCTATCACAAAAGCTGATGAGAAAATACTTATCGGTAAAGAATTAACTCGTGGATTAGGTTGCGGTGGTTATCCTGCTAGAGGAAGAGAAGCTGCAAAAGAAGCAATTTCTGACTTAAAGAGGGCTGTTTCGGGTTCGGATATGGTTTTCATTTTAGCTGGAATGGGCGGCGGTACAGGTACTGGCGCTGCTTCTGTTATAGCACAACTTTCTAAGGAGACTGGAGCTGTCGTAATTTCTGTAGTAACAATGCCTTTTGAGGCAGAGAAGGCAAGAATTGACAAGGCTGAATTTGGTTTACAAGAATTAAGAGAAGTGTCTGACACTGTTATTGTTCTTGATAACAATAGACTTGTAGATATTGCTGGACAGTTACCTATGGAGCAAGCTTTCGCTGTTGCGAATGAACTTGTATCCACCATGATTAAGGGTATCGTAGAGACAATTACTTTACCATCCTTGATCAACCTTGACTATGCTGATGTATCCGCAATCATGAAGAACGGAGATGTCGCTGTTATTGGTATTGGTGAAGATAATTCCACACAAAGAGTTGATACTGCATGTCAGCAAGCTTTGACACATCCTTTATTGGATGTTGATTATAGAGGCGCAACTGGTGCATTAATACACGTTACATGTGGACCTGATATGAAGTTGGAAGAATTCGACAATATCGGTAGAATTGTAACTGAACATTTGTCACCTGAAGCTCAAGTAATCATTGGAGCTAGAATCAATAAAGAGTTCCAAGGAAGAGTCAGAGTTATCACAATTATGACTGGTGTTAAGTCCCCTTATATCTTAGGAAAATCTCAATATGAGTCTAAGATGAGTAGTAGAGGACCATCGGTTAATGATTTGGGATTAGACGACTACAGTTAAAAACTAAGTTGAAAATCATTGGGTGCTTTTGCACCCTTTTTTTATTTTTTTATCCTTTAATTTTTAAGGAAAATAATTTT
>CAZNOS010000037.1:0-7023 GCA_964574775.1 Candidatus Woesearchaeota archaeon
ATCCGAAGTAAAGGCAGAATATTTACAAAGTTTAGATAATAATTCTAAAACAAATCAATATTGTCCTGTTGAATAAATTAGATAAGTTAAATAAGAAGTTACACGAATGTGGTTGATGCAAAAAGATAATGCAAGATTTCCAGAATATGCAGAAGTTTTTGCAAAACCCATCTAATTTAAAAACCATCCGAATTTTCTAATTATATGAAATCATTAGTAATTAACGCAGGCTCTAGCTCGATAAAGTTCCAAGTATTTGAAGAAGAAGAAACAATTCTTTCTGGATTATGTGAGGAAATTGGAAACTCAAATTCTAAAATAAAGATTAAAGAGAATGGCGAAAAGAAAGAAATCATAATTCTGTTAGAGAGTCATAAAAAGGCCTTTCAGGAAATTATAAATATTTTGCAAGAGCGAAATATGATTTCTGATTTGGCACAAATAGTTCATCGAGTTGTACACGGCGGAGAGAAATTTAAGAAACCAACGTTAATCAATCAAGAAACTATAATCGAATTGAAAAAATTAATTCCGCTTGCTCCGCTGCATAATCCGGCAAATATCGAAGGAATTGAATTAATGGAAGAATTGCTTCCAAAAATTCCACAAATTGCAATTTTTGATACTGCGTTTCATTCAACGCTACCAGAAGAAGCTTACCTATATGGAGTTCCCTACTCTTGGTATAGAGAACACGGAGTTAGAAGATATGGGTTTCATGGTCCTTCACACGAATACGTTTCAAAAGAGGCAATAAAATTATTGGGAAAAGAAAAATCAAAAATTATTACTTGTCATCTTGGAAATGGCGCAAGCGTTTGTGCAATTAAGGACGGAAAATCCATTGATACTTCGATGGGCATGACTCCGCTAGAGGGAAATGTTATGGGGACTCGTTCTGGATCTATAGATCCGGGAATTATTTTCCACATTATGAATGAAAAGAAAATTTCTCATCAAGAAGTTGAGAAAATATTAAACAAAGAATCTGGATTAAAGGGACTTAGTGAATTGACTAGCGATATGCGGCCGCTAGAAGAAAATATGTGCACGTGTGAAAAATCTGCTCGTGCCATGAAGGTTTATTTGTATAGTTTGCTAAAAATAATTGGTTCTTACGTCGCTGTTTTAAATGGTGTTGATGTGATTGTTTTTACTGGCGGAGCTGGAGAAAAAAGCGCAGTAATTAGAAAATACATTGCAGACAATTTAGTATTTTTGGGATTAAAATTAGATGAAAAGAAAAATAAAAAAAATGAATTAGAAGTTAGTAAAAAAAGTTCTAAAATAAAAGTTTTTGTTATTCCGACAAACGAAGAATTGCAAATGGTTAGAAATGCAAAGAGCGTATTGCTCAAATAGATTAATAAACTAAAAAATTTATCACACTCATATGGAAGATAATAAGAAAGGAATTTTGTTTGCTTTTTTTGCCGTGTTTTTATGGGCCACGCTTGGCGTTGGTTTTAAAATTGCGGTTTCTAGATTGGATAGTTTTAGTGTTGCTATTTATGTTGGTTTTGTTGCAACCATTGCCTTACTTGTGAATATTATTATTAAGCGCAAGATGAAATATTTATTAAACGTTTTTATAAAAAATTGGGTTTTCTTTATTTTAGCTGGAATTATTGGTCTTGGAATACAGCAAATACTTTACATTAAATCATACCAATTATTACCCGCCTCTCAAGTTGTTGTTATCTACTATTTATATCCTCTTTTAATGATACTAATATCCTCTATGTTTTTCAAAGAGAAGACGTCTTTTGTTTCTTACTTATTTATTTTACTGGGACTAATGGGTGTTTATATTTTAATATCCGGTGGAAAATTACTAAATATCTCTTTAAGCATGGGTATTTTTGTAGCCCTACTGGCCTCATTATCCTGGGCTCTATTTTCTGTATTGATTAAGTATAGGAAATTTGATATTGATATAGGAATGTTTTTATTTAATCTATTTGGGCTATTATTCTTAATTTTATTAGCTCCAGTATTTGGACTCACATTTGAATTATCTAATACTGAGATTATGGGCATGATTTATCTTGGGCTGTTCCCTACGGCAATTGCATTTATTATCTGGAATAAAGCGTTACATTTAACAAAAACCCATATTTGCTCCAATATTGCGTTATTAACACCAGTAATTTCGCTAATTTTAATTTCGCTAATCCTAAAGGAACGCGTTGTTATTTCTCAGCTAATTGGGTTATTTTTAATAATTTGCTCCGTACTTCTAAACTTAAAATATGGAAACAAATAAACCATTATCTCCTGCCGATATTATCTAAAACCCTTGCGACCAAATCTTTAGCTAAATCTCTTTCTGAAACTGGCGTTACTTCTTTTTGCGGAGTTATAAAAAATATTTTTCTCTTAGCAAAACTTCCATCCTCTAGTGTATTGGCCACTGTTAAATCGGAATTATTTTGTAGGCCATGTTTATACGCTGTTTCAATCAACTCCTGCTCCCCAACTCTTGAGAGTAATTTAAAGCCCACCTGATACACAGATGGATCCCATTTTTTAACAAGAGAAATAATTTTTGGATTTTTTACAAATTCTAATACTAAACCGTCTTTATCGGAACTTAATTTGCCTGATTGCGCCGAATATCCATAATCTCCTACTGCTGCCGCCAACACCACGACATTCATTCTTTTTTTCGTTAACAAATCGTGAACCATTGAATAATATTCTTCAAATGTTGAAATTGGATATTCGTGCAAATAATTATTAAAAGTATTGAATTCCGAATGCGCTCTTGATAATCTCACGAGTTCCTCTTCAAGCGGATTTTTTGGATTCATCTTTAGGTTTTCTCTAAATGGGCGTTTTGCATTTTTTCCATAAACATAATGAACATTTACTCCTCTCCTTAGAAATTCTTCTGCAATGTAGCTACCAGTTGTCCCAGAACTAAAATTACCTAAGTGTCTTACATCATCTATTTTAGCAATCGTTCCGCCACTCGTGATTAATACATCAAGAGCCATTTTCGAATTCCCCCAATAATTTTTTCTGCGCATTTTGATTTGCAAAATAATCTATGACTGCTTTGACAAGCACAGAGGTTTTAGGAATTTTAGCCTTATTTTCCCCGAAGCGTGGTTCTATTATTGTTATTCCGTACTTTTCTGCTCTAGCTAAATTTTCTTGAAAGAATGGATTATTATATAATGAAATGTGCATCGTTGGAGCCATATACACTGGGACTTTCTTTCCGAGTGCGCTGGCTATCAAACAACTTACAACATTATCTGCCACTCCAGAAAAAACTTTGTTTATAGTGTTTAGAGTTGCAGGAGCTACTAGGACCAAATCTTCCAAACATATGTGTTCCGCTTTCCCCGTTAAGTTTTTTACAACTTCTCTTCCGCTTCCCCAAATTAAAGAATCTTCTCCGACGAATTTTAGGGCCTCGTTTGTTGTATACACCCTAACCTCTGCTCCGTATCTTCTCAACTGTCTTGCCACCTTAGGCGATTCAATTGCGGCTATTCCTCCCGTTACACAGAGTCCGATGTGATAACCTTCCAGTTGACTACCTAGTCTCTCCACTTGTAAATCTTCATTCTCTCTCATTTGAACTCCTCCCAGTATTTATTATGAATCTCTGGAAGTGCACGTGGAACGTACGAGATATTTTTCATATCTTCAATATTTTTTGAAGCGATCATTGAACCATGCCCCAAAAGATTTACAGCAAATTTATCTAGTGTTCTACTGGGTAAGACCCTTTCTATTTCATCGGCTTCCTCTATTGCTCCACATGGAATTATTTTATTTGTAAACGGCACGCCTGCTATATAACTATGAGAGTGCAACATGAAGTTTACACTTGGATAATATTGGTATAACCTTAATTGTATTGGCGTATCAACTGATGGTTTCTGCTTACCAAAGTATTTTGGATCTATTGAATTTGCATCTGCTGCCACAAAAGACTCTCTCTGTATTCCCCTTTTGTCTACATTTCTTCCTGATACATAAACAAGTCCTTCTTTTCTAAAAGAGGGAAAGCCATTGAGACATCTAAATGAAGCGTTCCCTAAGTGTCTTGTTTCTCCAGGAACTGCATTTGAAAATACTGTTGCGTAGCTTCTTATTAGTTCTAAAAAGTTTTCATCAACCGGTGCGACCATTTCTTCTCCGATAGAAGTGCTTTTTACCCGAGTATACTCTACTAATTCTGTTGTTCTTTTTCCGATAACTTTTCCAGCCAGGAGGAAGTCGGGAGACCAATCTAAGAATACATTTCCCAATGGATCTAAAACTCTTACTTCGTATTTTTTATCTGTTCCACCAAATTCTACAACCAAGTTACTCTTTATTGCTAGTGCATCATGTATCATATCTAGAGTGGATAGTTTTCCATCCATATTGCGTTTTGATGAGACTAAAACAAATTGTCCATGGTCTTTTAACGTTGCAGATATTCTCGGCTTATCTTCTGGTATCATTGCGAGCCAAACCACAGAATCATAATTTCCAACTTTGTTTGACAAATCTAAAGCTTGCTCATAATTTCCCCCATTAAAATAATCTCCCGTTAATCCCGTTGCAGAATACAGTTTATCTGCAAGAGATGAATATTTTCCATTTTTATCATCGAAACTTCCAGCTACGAATAGGCTTTTCATAATTTTAACAATCTCCTAGCGTTACCACTAAATACTTTTTCTTTTTCAGAATCTGGAAAATCTTGCATTCCTTTTTCTACCAAATAAACTGAATGCGCATGCGTCTGTACTGGAAAATCTGTTCCAAATAAAAGTCTATCTGCTCCGCACTCTGCCACAAATTGTTTCACCTCACCAACAACTTTTTCTATATCTTTAGGGTTTTCATCAAAGTCTATTAATCCGGAGCTATCTGTGTAGACATTTGGATTATTTTTTACAACCTCTAGCAATTCTCCCAGAAAAGGTTTTCCCATGTGGCTGAATATAAAATTTACTTCTGGATTTTCCTGCGCCAAAAATTCTAAACTTTTAGGACTAACAGGTTCTGTATATGCTACCTTTCCGCACTTACTCATACACGAATAAGAATATCCCACATGAAACATCATCGGTAATTTATTTTCTCTCGCTAAGTTAACTACTGTCTTGAGTTTGTCAGAATGCAAGTCTATATGCTGATAGCAAGTATATATTTTTATTCCCTGTATTAGTTTTCTTTCAGCTAATTCTTCCAATTCATTCAATCCCTGAAAATAAAAATGGTCAAAGTCCAAACTTCCAAACATAAGAAAGTTATTTTTTCCACGCGTCCAGTCTAACAATCTAAAATTAGAAATGCCAGTTCCTTTGTGTGGGAAATATGTAGCTAGTAAAACTGTTTTTTCCACGTCATACTTTCTCATGTGACTTTCTATAACTTCCAGTGTTGGATACTCGTCGGCAACGCCCACTACTCTCCTATTTGTCGTGTGGCAATGAATATCTATTTTATTCATGAATAATCTCCAAATGATTTAGTTGCTGTATATCTTTTTACTTCAGATAATGCCAATGGTTTTCCTAAATACAAAAACTCTCTTAACCCTATAGTAAACATTTTTTCTTTAACACGATAACGGAGACTTTCCTTTTCGTTATTTTCTCCATATAAACGAAATTCTTCCACTAAATCCCCCACGCTTCGTAAATTATTTTCGTGAAAAAATCTTGAGTCTATAAATCCTGCAAAAGCTAATTGCCCCCTAAAATGCGGTTCATTGAAATTTCCAGCATCATCTAAAGATCTTACTGTTTCCCTAGCTTTTCGACAAAAATATTCTGAAGAATGATGCTCTCCGTTAACCTCTACGAATACTCTTACATAAGCTAATTCTAACTTTTGTTCTTGTTCTATTCTTTGATTTTGTGTGTTTTCCATAATATACATTAATAAATTTTTAATTTAAACTTATTCTATAAATCTTTAAACTAATTTAAACTAAAAGAAAGGTTTAAAAGATACATAAAACTAGTAATAATATGACAATTATAGAAAGAAATCTTCAGGAACTTGGGAAATCTTTATTTGTCAGTCTCCCGAAGGAATGGACAAATCTTCTAAAATTAAAGAAGGGGTCTAAAATAAAAATGAGCTATAGTGAAAACGGCACACTTTCCATCGCTCCAGAATTTACAAAAGAAACAAGCAAAAGAGACGCTGAAATAACATACGATGAACAATTTAGAAGAAAATTTTACAAGGAATATTTCTCTGGATATGATAAAATTATTATTAATTTTAAAAGTAAAATTACAGAAAAAGAAAAAGGAGAACTTTATTCCTTCTTTAAATTTTTCATGAATGTTCAAATAATAGAAGAAACAGATACGCGACTTATTTTGAAATCATTTAAGATTGAAGACCTATCAGCGGAGGAATGCTTGAAAAGAATGCATTTTCTATGTATTGGAATGTTCGAAGATTTTAATTCAAAAAATCGTACAACACTAAAAGAAATGCGAGATACTATGACTAGATTTTATTATATGCTTGTAATGCAGATAAGAAGATTTTTGGAAGAAGGAAAATTTGCTAAAGAAAATCAAATATCTCTAATAAGAGCGATGGACTTTAGAATGGCAGCGGAAAAGATTCAAAGAATATCAGAAATCTTAGAAGACTATGATTCCAAAAAAATAGATGAGAAAACAATGAAACTAATATCTGAATATTATTCTAAGTCTGTTTTTTCTTTTTTAAATATGAATTTTGAGACTGCTCTAACTTTGTGGTCCGAAGAAAAAACATTAAGAAAAAAAATAGAAAAAATAACAGATGAAAAAATTATCCAGATAATTAGATTTTCCAAAGAAATATCTATGTTGGTTAGATAGGACTATTTTCTTCCAAATTTATCTACAATTATGGAAATAGAAAGAATACGTGGTGCAATTATATAATTTAGATTCGATAAGTAACTTATTCATTTCTTGCTTTCCATCTTTCCCAAAAATATGCCAATTGATAGTCTGATTTTTTGTAAATCTGGCCCATGTCTGCTATGATGTGTCTGGC
>CAZNOS010000038.1:0-6976 GCA_964574775.1 Candidatus Woesearchaeota archaeon
CGGTAAAACTTCCTTAATCTCATATCCAAGATGAGTTGCGATAATCAAAAAACAATTTTTATTCAAAAAATATTCTGCAGTAGACGCAATAATTTTTCCAGCCACACCAGGCTCGGTTACCGCCTCAATTTCATCCGCTAAAATTAAAGTCTGATTTCCAGGTTTTATCTGCGACATCTGAGTTAAAAGATTTTCAAACGCGCCCTTATTCGCCGCGCCTTTGTTCTTCGCAAAATAATATATTTCCTGAAATATCGGAGAACTAAACTCGCCACTAACCGGCAATCCAAATTGAAACAAAGAATTAAGTTGAATCACGTGCTCCAACAGAGTCGTCTTTCCTCCGCTATTTGCTCCCGTTAATATCGAACATCTATGCTCATTTGTTAAATTAAAACTGATCGGCTGAGGATTATCTAAAAAAATATTCCTCGAACTATTTATCACAAATTCATTTGTCTGCTCTGGAAAAAATTCTAATCGTCTTTCTTGCACAAAATTCGCAATTCCACCAAGAAAATCCGTAATTAAAAGCAAGCCTGATATTCTTTGCAACTTTTTAGGAATTGATTTTAATAAAGTTGCTTTTGATTTTATATTCTCCGCCAAATCAGTATACTCTGTCGCACTCTGTCTCTTAATCAAATCATCTAACTCTTTCTCGTCGACAGAAACAGGTATTGAAAGATTAAAAACATATTCTGGAATCGAACTTTCTTTTACCTCCTGCGTTACAATCGTTTGAAATTCTTGCGGAAGTTTTCCCTCAGACAAAATCTTCATCATAGCACCGCCAGAAATAGAAAGGTCTTTAATTTTTTCCTCAATTTTATTATTTATTTCTTCAACAATTTTATGAACATCTTCTCGTTTAATTATTCTCGTAGATTTCTCTTCCAAGAACGGAAACAACTGCTCAAACTCATCAATAATATTCAATATTTCCTGCTCATTCGTATTTCGTTTTAATATTTCCAAATTTTCCTTCCATGCCGAAAGCGTTTCCAAATATCTTTCCAAATAAATATCATCCAAACTATCAACCGAAACCGACTGCGGCAAGCTATCCAACGCCCTCTGAAAATTATCGCAATCGATAACCTGAACAACATCATATTTATCCAAATCTTGCAAATCCTGTTCATTCGAAAGCAATCTAGTAGAGCATCCTAGCTCATTCAACCGAACAAATACCTCTTCATTTTCAGTAACTGCAATTACTTCATATTTTGGAGACCATACTTGTCTTGGTTTTTTTAAATTCTTCAGAAAAGAATTATCAACAGGTCTTAAGGTTTTAAAAAATTCCTGTCTTTCTTTAATCTCCTGTATATTATCGCTAAACGGAAGACAATGCCAAAGATTAGAGCTATCTGAAAAATGAAAATTATCAGAAATTTGCGTCAAAACTCTTTGATGTATCGACCTTGCGTCTTTAGTTTTATAGATTGAAACCTGCGAAACACCCAATGAAGTCTTCGTCTGATTAAACGGCGATAGATCATTCTTCTCTATAAACTTAAAGTATACCTCCTTCATTCAACGAGAAAAAAACGTGGGTTTAAAATTATTTATGTGATAAAACTAACTACTTCGAGCGCCCCTTAATATATTATGAACTATCCTCCCAAAATACTCCCTATCACATTCTACAGGATTCCTATCATAATCATCCAAATATTGAACCATCTGATTCACATCATCCTCTGCCCTCTCAGTTCTCTCAAATGCATACGATATTCCGCACAAACCTGGCTTCTGCAAAAGCGCTCTATTAATCACCTCTTTCGGATATCTTTCCCATGTCCGTCTAGTCATCGGTCTTATTCCGACCAACTTCAAATCTCCCCTAACTAAATTATATAACTGAGGAAGTTCATCTATCCAATGAGTTCGCAAAAATCCATGAAATTTACTCAATATCCTTGGATCACGAATAATCTTACCATAACTATCGTACCCACTCGCCAGAATAGTCCCAATCTCTTCATCAGCCCCAACACGCATAGTTCTCAACTTACAAACACTAATCTCTCTTTCGTTCTGTCCCAGACAGCGTTTTACGTAAAATAAACTCGCCATAAAACTAATCAACACCTCAACTTTTTAAATTTAATTTAGTTATCTTTAATAACCCACACGACCTGGGGAGAATATGAGAGTACGATATTCGTTTTCATCCAAAAGAACTGGACACCTAGAAAATATAGACAAACAAAGACAGAAATATCCAGACATCGTAGATGAAATCATAAAAGTTTCCGACATAGTCATAGAAGTTCTTGATGCACGTTTTATAGAAGAAACCAGAAATCTAGAAATTGAAGAAGCCGTCAAGATGCGTGGCAAAAGATTAATCTATGTTTTAAATAAATGCGATTTAGTGGATACCGAAGTTAAGAAAAAAGAGATGAAAGATAAAGGACTTTACCCATATGTTTTCGTATCGTGCACAACAAGGAAAGGCTCACGTGAACTAAGAGACAAGTTAAAAATAGAAGCCAAAAGAATTGATTTACCAGATGACGGGATGAAAAGAATACAAATTGGAATTATCGGCTATCCAAATACGGGAAAATCTTCTTTAATCAATTTCTTAACTGGAACATCTGCCGCAAAAGTCGGAAAAGAAGCCGGTTTTACTAGATCAATGCAAAAAATCAAACTAACTTCCGATATTTTAATTCTAGACACTCCAGGAGTAATCCCAGAAAAAGAGTATTCTGCACAAGCCCAAGACATGCTTAGCAAGCACGCCAAAGTTAGCGCGAGAGACGCCACAAAAGTCAAAAGACCAGACATGGTTGTTCACACATTAATGAAAGAATACGCACAACAATTCGAAGATTTTTACGACATTAAAGCAGAAGGCAATGGAGACATTTTAATTGAAGAATATGGCAAGAAAAAAAATATGTTAAGAAAAGGCGGAGTAGTAGACGAAGACCGAGCTGCAAGAGCAATTCTAACAGACTGGCAAGAAGGAAAAATAAGAGTAGACTAATTTACAACTCTCCATCCGTCATGATATTTCTCCCAAACGGCATCACTACCCATTCTTCTTTGAATATCTCTCAATAATTCATCAGAACGCCTACTGCCATCATTTCCCAACTCATCATATAAAATCTCAACCCTCACCTCCATGTTTTTTAACCTCCTTTAATGTAGAGAAACTTCATTTCTTTATATACAAACAACAACTATCAAAATATATTTTCAAAAGCAATTTGATTTATATAACGTTTAACTAGAAAATGGTCAGCTTAACTAGAAAGTAGTGGGAAGAATTTAAAAGTCTATTTTTAAATAAATTATCACCTTCTCATTACTCTTTTCCAAAGATCTGGAGATTCTTGTTTTGCGATTTGAACCAACTCGTCATCTGAAGTCATTAAAGGAAAAAACGTTTCTAACTGTTTAGGATTGCTTTCTAATAAATAAGCACATAGAGCAAGTTTACAATTTGGAACCAAATCAGAACTCATAAGCTCCCGTGCGCCTCTCCACTCCGGAGCACCAACACCTGTTTCTTTTGGTATAGGCTCACCACTTCTTTGCGCAGAACATAAATAAATCACACCGCCTAAAACATTTGGCTTACTTTCGTGTAATCTTATATCGGAAAGCGTAATTCCATATTCTTCCGTTAGTTCTCTTATTAGTGTTTCAGAATATAATTCACCAATTTTCAATCTACCTCCGGCAAATCTATATCGACCCGCAAACGCCTTCCCTCTAGGTGCGACATAACAAAAATACGAATCTACATCACTTCCCCATGGAATCACCGCGATTGCAGAATTTTTAGTATCTTGATTCATAATTAATCCCCACTTCTAACCTTTAAAAATAAATGTGTAATACATCAAATACTTAACTCCAATCCTATTTGGAGTCATCGAGCGATTTATAAATAAGTTATTCTTCTATAAACCATGACAGAAAAATATATTTCCATTGATTTGAACGATCCAAGAATGAAGGACCTATCCGAAATTCTTAGTAATAAAAGTTGTAAAAAAATTCTAAACTTATTGGCAGAAAACGAATGGACTGAAACCGAAATCGCTCGTGAATTAAAAATGCCCCTTAATAGCGTAGACTACAATATCAAAAAACTTGCGCAAGCGGGACTAATTGAATCCTCCAATCACTGGTGGTCAGTTAGAGGTAAAAAAATGCACGCATACAAAGTTTCAGATAAAAAAATAATTATTTCTCCAAAAAAAATCTTGAGCAGCTTTATTATTCCAGTCGCAACAACGGCAATAGTAGCTATTTTAGGAGCACGCAAGTTTTTTAATTCGACAATAGAAAGAAATTTAATACAAAACTTTGTCAACGCCCCAGCAAAAGATTTAGCAACAAATGAAATTTCCCTAAGAAGTGCAGACGCTACAGCATCTGCCATGGGTGCCGCACCAGAACTCGCACAAAACGCAAGCTTCTTCGCCTCACTAGCTGGATGGGAGTGGCTAATTCTTGGAATCTGGCTTGGAAGTATTTTATTTTTCGTACTAAACTATGTACTTGAAAGGAGGTCTAAATGGAAAAATCAATAAAAATAACAAGTATAATTGCAGGAACAGTTGTATTAGTTGTCTTAATATTTATAATGGCAATCTTTCAACTTTCTCCAGGTCAATCAAATACAATATCTTCTAATGGTATGTCGGAAATTAATGCCGTGCCAGACAAAGTAAGTCTTAACTTTAATGTTGAAACAAAAGGTGCAACTTCGAAAGAAGCTAACGATAAAAACGCCGAAATTGTCGACGATCTTATAACCGCACTTGTCAAAGAAGGATTTGCTAGAGCAGATATACAAACTACTGGATTCAGTATTTACGAAGATATTCAGTGGACTCAATCTGGAAGCAAATCTCTTGGATGGAAAGCAACACATTCTGTAATTGTAAAAATGTCTACTACGCAAACCGACAAAATCGGCGAAGCGATTGACGCAGGAATTAATGCAAACGCAACTTTAAGCTACATAAATTTTGAGCTTAGCCAAGAACTTGAAAATAAATATAAGGCAGAAGCAATAAAATTAGCAGCTGAAGACGCGAGAACTAAAGCACAATCTATGGCAGAAGGTCTAGACAAAACTCTAGGCAAATTAGTTTCTGTCAGCGATTCAAGCTTCAACTACAACCCTTGGAGAGTTTATGATTATGCAGTCGGTGCAACCGCAATGGAAAACGCAGACATGGCAAAATCAGCTACAACTTCAATACAACCAAGCGAACAAACAATAACTGCGCAAGTTTCAGTAGTCTACAAACTTAATTAATTAATTAAAAATATTTATTATTTATCTTTTTTTTCTTGAGAGATTTTTTATTTTAAAAAAATTAGTAGATAATTATTATATATCTTCCAATGCTTTTCCGTTTCTTTTCCTTTTTGAAGAGCAAGCAGCTATTGTTCCAAATGCCATTCCAGCCACAGCAGTATAGGCAGGAACTGGTAGATGTGGACGAATTATCATTGAACTTGCGTTGACTAATAATGAAAGACCCCAGATTGCGACCTCACCCGCAACTCCATTGACATCAGCGTTATGGAAAAGCAAATATCTTGCGCCAATAACGGGAGCAACAGCCCCAGCTATGGTTCCACCTATAACATACGCCCTTTCTTTCGCGTTATAACCGCAAATCTTCATTGCCTGGTTTAGTCCCATAAAAATAAAAGAAATATTATCTTTTTAAATGTTTTGTATAGTCACGATAGAGTTACAACAACGTCAAAGCAGTAGGAATATCGGCAATCTTTGTTATTCCGTTTTTATCTACCAAACCAACCTCGAGTGCCGTCTTACAAGCAATCTCTCCAACGATATTAAAAGAAGCATCTTCTCTAGCGAAATCTACTATAATTTCTGCAACCTCTTCCGGATTCTTTTCTTCTCCATTAAAAAATTGCGTCGTCAAATCAATTTGCCTTAATCCATCAGAATCAAAATATTTTTTCCCATAAAGTTCCGTATCACAAATAGCAACGACATACCTTGTTGCCTTATGAACTTTAACTAACATACTTTTCTATAAATAGTCTTATTTTTAAACGTTGACGTACTGACTTAAATATGGAAAACCAACAAAAAGTTTGGGACGAGATCGCAAAAAAATGGAAAGAATTTAGAGAAGTCCCTAGTCCTAGCGTAATTGAATTCCTAAAAGACAAGAAAGGAAAAATTCTAGACCTTGGATGTGGAAGTGGAAGAAATTTTTCAGCCATAAACGAGGAAGCAGAAATTTACGGAATAGATTTTTCAAAAGAAATGTTAAAATATGCCAAAAATAAAAAACCGAATTCAAATCTTACACAATCCACTTCATCAAAAATTCCATTTGAAGAAAATTTATTCGATGCAACTATTTGCGTCGCCGTATTACACTGCATTCCAGACAAAAAAGAACGACAAGAAACGATTAACGAAATTTACAGAACACTAAAACCAAACTCTACAGCATTTATATCTACGTGGGGGAAAAATTCTCCAAGATTAAAAAACAAGCCAAAGGAATGTTTTGTTACATGGACAATAAAGTCAGAAAAAAGTTTTAGAAAAGGAGAACAAGAAATAAAGCAAGAAAGATACACTTATGTTTATGATTTGAAAGAATTAGAAAAAGAAGTATTAAACGCTGGATTTAAAATAGAAAAAATCTGGGAAGAAAGAAACGTTAACGTAATAGCAAAAAAATAATTATAGGTGCATTTTTAAATGAATAAAATTCTCTTTTGTAATGGAGAAATTAAATATAGATATTAACGGAAATTTCAATATAGATGGATCAAACGCAGATGTCGTACCGATTGGTGAACCCATCATTACATGGTTTGAAGTAGGTCGAAGACAAGAAGTGGAAAATATGTGCGATTTATTTAACGGATTTTCACGTAAAGCCTGTAGTAATATTCCTGCCGACTGTTTTGTTTTGGGTGAATCTTTTTTTGTCGG
>CAZNOS010000039.1:0-6960 GCA_964574775.1 Candidatus Woesearchaeota archaeon
GCAGAACTTTCTGGTTTAACATTAACAGTTTTAGATGTTGAAGACACTGGAAGTTTTTATAGAGTTAGCTATTCTATGCAAGGTCAAAATGGTACAATAGATATTTCTAAAGATGGAAAATATATTGGACAACTAAGCGCATATCCTGAAGCAGAAGATTCTGACTCTAATGATCAAAATACAGCTACAGAAATTCCTAAATCTGATAAACCAAAAGTTGAGTTATATGTTTGGGGATATTGTCCATATGGAGTTCAGGCACAGGGTCCAATGGCCCAGGTTGCTCAATTATTAAAAGCAAATGCTGATTTCGAAATTGTTCCTTATTATGACGGCCACGGTGCTTATGAAACTCAACAAAATAAAATACAATTATGTATACAAAAATTAGCTAAAGATAAGTATTGGGCTTATGCGGCTAAGTTTGTGAGTGATGTTTATCCAAAATGTTCTGCGACTAGAACGGAAGAATGTGATAAGACAGAATCTGTTAAAGTTATGAAGGCAGTCGGAATTGATTCTACTGCTGTAATGTCTTGCGTAAGTGCAGATGGTGATGCTTTATTCGCTGCTGCTTCCGTAAAAGCTCAACAAGCTGGTGTTAGTGGTTCTCCTACTGTTACAATTAATGGAGTTATTGCAAATGTTGCTAGAAGTGCTGAGGCATATAAAACAGCTGTTTGTGGTGCATTTAATAACGAGCCTTCCGCATGTGCTAATGAGTTGGATTCAACTGCTGCAGCAGCTGCAGGTAATTGTTAGATAAATTTTTTTGTAAAGGTTTAAATAATTGTTTTCTATTTGTTTTCTATGTATATAAATAAAAGAGGACAGGTAACTATATTCATTATTCTAGCTATACTAATTACTGGTGGAATTGTTTCTTTTTTCGTTATTCAAAACTCTGGTAGTACCGAAATCGATAAATTTTCTGGAAATATGTCTTATTATGTTACTGATAGTATTCAGAGCTGTTTAGAAAACACTTCTCTTTTAGCTATTGATTTTTATGGACTAAAAGAGACAGAAATTAAATCATATGTTGAAGGAGAGGTTGTTGCTTGCATAAATAAAAAACTAAAAAGTTATATTGACGGTGGTTCTGTTAGCTCTAGATTAAATAATATTAGTGTTGTTATAAATGAGGAGATAGTTTCTATTAGTATGGATTATCCTACGTATGTAAATAGTAGTGATTTATCTTTTTATGTTTCAAATTTTAATGTTGGTTTTGATTTATTTTCTTCTGAAGAATTGAGTATTAATTCTGCGTGTGCGTTAGAATATGATGCAAATTTGTTTTCTTTCGATAACAAGTTTAGTATTTATGTTCCTCGTGGGACTGTTGTAAAGAATAAAAATGGTTCTTGTGCTAGTGAGATAAATTTGAAGATAGAAGATAGCGCTTCTTATTATGGTAGTAGCTCTATGGGGTTAACTTCTCTTGTATATATTCCTGGACCCAAAGGAACAGAGTTTGGTTCTCCAGCTGAATTAAAGCTATATTATTCGGATTTGGCATATGAACGTTATGTTACATCTCCTCTTAATTCTAATAAACTTTTAGAAACGGAAGATAAATTATCTTTAAGTTATTTTGATAATATTGGAAAGGAATATTATTTGTATCCTAATGAGAATGGTCTGAATTCGAGCGTAAATAGTGATGAGAATTATATTTTTGCGGAAACAAAAATATTTTATGACGGGACTGTTCCGACAGGTGGAAGTTGTGCTTTGAAAAAAGGAGTGATTGTTGAGTCAGAAAATAAGAGAGTTGATTTGATAATTTCCGAGGGAACTGTTGCAAAAAAAGCGGATGGTACATGTCTTGACAAAATAGATATTATTATTGAACCGAGAAGAAGTAATGTTGTGACGTTTGGAGATAAAGAGTATGTTCTTTCCCCCGATGGAGCTAGTTTTAGTGGGGCGTTAACATATATTTACAAATATTCTCAATTCGAAATTAGTGATCCGCGATTTTTGTATGGAGCACATAACTGGGAAGATTTGATAACGAGAAATTGGACTGCGCCAGAAATAAATTATACACCATCTGGTGAAATTATTTCTCCTGTAAGAGTTAGGGCGCCGAAAGATTTGAGAATTGCATATTATGATCAAGAGAGTGAAATGTACATTCCGTGGGATACGGAAGTTGATGAAGTAAATCAATTAATTAAGGCACAGATAAATCATTTTTCTGCTAATATTCCAGCACAGGGATGTAATGATTTTGCGTATTACGCAATACCAGAAGCGTTTAAGATATTATCAGGAAGCAATGTTTCTGATCCGTGCGATGGTAAAGGAGAAGCGGAATTGACCAGAATTTCAATTAAAAAGGTTCCTAATGATAGTTGCGGGAAAAAAGATACTCTTCTTATGGTTACGGGAATGGTGAGTGAGGGAGACGAGGGGACTATTGATACTCAGAAGAGCGGGGGCGATCTTGGGCATAAGTGGTTTGGTTGGGGTAGTGGTGGAGTACTTGCTATAGAAATTTCTGATTTTAAAGATGCAGACAAAGAAATAGAAGAATCAAATCTTTGTGCTTGGGGTACGCCGTATGTTAAAGTTAGAGGTATCGGTGTGAATTTTCCTTATGGTGAATATAATATTGAAAGAATTGAGGGGGAGGATTATTGCACTTTGTTTAATTGTACGGCAGAAGAAGAAAGGGAGATTGAAGAAAATGGCGAGGGATCTTCTGACGGCGGTTCGGGTGGTGGTTCGGGTACTGGAGGTTCTTCTTCGTTATCAAGAAATTGTGAGGCTGTGGGTACAGAAATTCCGTATGGGGTTTTTAGCATGAAAACATTTAATAATAAATTATATATTGGACAGTTTGTGTATGGAGCTTCTTCGCAGAGTATGTTGTATAGTTATCCTGAATGGCAACAAGTTTCGCCAGGTATTACTGGCGTGACGGAATCTATATGTGCGATGGAAGAATTTAATGGGAATTTATATGCCAATACCGAGGCTGAGGGTCACGTTTACAAAAGTTCTTCAGATGGTTCTAGTTGGAGTAATGTTTATAGTAGTGTGTCTGGGTATAATGTTGGTTGTGGGCTCGCAGTGTTTAATGGAGTGATTTATGCAACTCATACGGATTATCTTAATTTTAAGAGTAAAATTTCAAGATCTTATGACGGTGTAAGTTGGGAGAATGTTAAGGATGTTGGTTCTTTTGTTAAAGAGATTATTGTTTATGGTGGGAAATTATATGTATTCGGTGTTAAATCTTCAGGGCAAGGTGTTGGATATGTTTCTTCTGATGGTACAAATTGGCAAGAGTTTAATGCTCCTGCTAGATTTTTGAAAGCTACAGTAATAAATGACAAATTATATTTAGGAAGTACAAGAAGAACTTCAAATGGAAAATCTGGATTGTGGGTTTACGATGGAACTAATTTTAATCTTCTTTCGGAACAAAGTATAGAAACGGTTAGTAAGCCACAGGGGTTTAACAATTCTGTTTTTGTTGGAACATCTTCGGGATTTAAGACGGCCAATGGTCCATCATTTTTAATGCAATATACGGGTTCAGCTTTAGAAAAAGTTTGTTCTTTCGAAGAAGAGGGTATATGGCATATAGAAGTTTATAATAATAGTTTGTATATCGGAACATGGAATTCAGATGGAGTTGGAAAATTGTATAAGTATGATCCAAAGCCAATCGTGGTTGGTAATGCTGAGGCAGAAAGCGGTGGAGGATTTTTGTGGAAACCGGTTTCGGAAGGCAACGGTAAATTGGTAATCTTACTTCCGTCGAGTTATACGGGGAAAACGAATAAGCAAGTTTATGTCAATGATGAAATGGGTGCTTACGATAAAGTTGCTAATGGTGGAAGAGAGCATTATAGATTTCCTAATCCAGGGTCTGCATATGGAACAGATATTGTGGTTTCAACAGTTATGAATGGAGAGGAAAAGAGTTGGGTTATTCCATATGGTTCTAAGCGTACAGTTTATTGACGATTTTTTACAATAATAAAGTTTTAACGAGTTTGTTGTGTAGTAGTTCTATCTATTGTTTCTGTGTTGATGTTTGTTATGTCTATTAATATGCCGTCACAGCTGACATAGAACGCGTTTCCGGTAAACGACGGGAAAGCTTGTCTGTATTTTTGAAATCCGAGTACTGCTTTAACTAGATTTGATCGGGTGAATCTGTATTTTACTTCATACCATTCTGGATTTCTACCTATCGCCAAAACATCGACTTCTCCGCTTTGTCCATTTTTAGAATAAGAGTAAAGTGATAGGACTTGGTCAAAATTTCCAGATTTTTTTAATATAGTTTCTAATTCTAGTACTTTTCGATCATGTTGTGCGTTGGCTATTTTTGGATATCTAGGATCTTGTATTGCAATTACTGGAGTTTTTTCCGGCGGGAAGAGATAACCGAGGTTAATTACGGGTGGCATTTTACGCTATTATTGGTCTGTCTAAAAAATCAATTTCATCTTGCTCTAGTTTAATTGAGGCTCTAACTTTTGGGCTTTGAAGAATTTGTTTTATAATTAAAAAATCTTTCATTGCTTCTTTTATGGAAAGATGGCAGTGTTTTGCATATTTTTCACAGATAGATTTTTTCTTAGCTGCTCTTTGATTTTGTAGCCAAATTTTTAAAACTCTTGTAGGTTTTTTGTAGTTTGTCCAACCGGTTCTATTATATTTTTTTGCTGCTGCGACTGCGGGACCTAGAAGGAAATTTTCATAAACCAAGAATCTCCAATGCTGTTGTCTATGTATTCTGCCCTTAAACACGTCTGCTTTAGAAAGTGCATCAAATGCTTTTTGTAATTCTATTCCATGATATTCGTATGGAATGTTTTCTTCCATCCATAAAAATATTTCATCTACGCTGAGATTTACTTCGTCAAAAATAGTTAGCATTTTTGCATCAAGTTGTACGTTTTTGAATACATATTGAAGTGCGTTAAATATAGATATTTCCTTATTTCTTTCTCCTATCTCCTTTACGATTGTTTTATCATCCATTTTTGAGATTTGCTGAAGGTCGTTTATTGCAGCCCTTATGTCACCCCTTGCCTTTATAGAAATAGAAGTTAAGACGTCGTTAGAAATGAAAATATTTTCTTTTAGTGAAACATCTTTTAGTATTTGAAGAACGGTTTTATAGTCGATATCTTTTAGCGTTATTAGTTCGCCCTTTTGTCTTAGGAGATTAAATTTTTGTTGCCAGATATCATTTGCAGTTATAACCATGGGAAATGAAGATTTTTCTATTAGTGCAAGTAGCTCAGTCAATCCACCCCTGTCTCGTGTGGAAATTCCGTCAACCTCATCGATTAAAATAATTTTACTCTTTTTGAACAAACTTCTTTGTTGTGAGGCCGGTCCGATAATTTGTGAAACTTTTTCTTTATTTCTTAAATCAGAGGCGTTCATTTCTAATATTTCAGCGTCGTTTTCGGCTGCTATCGCGTAGGCTAAAGATGTCTTACCAGTTCCAGGAGGACCATGAATTATAACTGCTTTTTTTGTTGGAAAATTTCTGAGAAATATTTTTATTTTATCTATTGCCAGTTCTTGACCCTTAATATCACTAAGACAGTGGGCTCTATATTTTTCACACCAAGGAAGTTGGTCTGGGTTTGTCATATGGAGCCTCTCGAATTTCCAAGCCACATTATAAAATCTAATCCAGTACATTGCACAGAAACGTGACAATCTGTTGCCTCATTTACACCAGTTCCCTCGCTGCCAAAGTCTTCTGAAAAGCAAGAAGGTCCCTTTATTGGATGCGAATAAACGTCTATTTCTTGTATTCCGTCTCCGTATGATGTTCCAGATATTAAGTAAACTCCTCCTCGAGTTGGTAGCCATTGTTTTAAAGAAGAGTGATATTTCATATTTTTCTTAAAATCCTGTCTTCCTCTGTTTTTTGCACCAGCACTAACCAGTAAGGGCATCTTATTTTTTCCCGACGATGTTTGCGCCAGAGTTTAATCCACCGCCTTGACCAGCCAAAATAAAACTTGCCAAAAGTGCTTCGAGTTGGATAAATTCGTCCGAGCCTTCAACCATTCTGAATTCTGCCTCACCTGTTTTTTCTGTAAGTCTTACCTTGATTTCATTATCTATTTGTAAATTCCATATTTCTTTCTGTATTCCCTTAATTACATCTTGTCCAGAAATAGATTCTTTTAACATTATATCTAATAATTTATCCCTTGATCCCTGAAAGTCTCCTGCGAGAGCATAATCTAGTACAATTTTAACGTCAGAGGGTTTTGCTTTTGAAACAATGGTGTTAACTAAATCAGGTGTTATGTTTGGAGAAATCGCAGCAGTTGCTTGCAAGAAATTAATTACTCTTCTACAATCACCCTCAGATGCTTCGTAAATTACATCGAATGCTTCGTTTGTTATTGTTAGTCCTTCGTTTTGCGTGATTATTTCCACTCTTCTCTTAATATCTTTTTTTTCTAAAAGTTGAAATCTAAATACTACACAACGAGATTGGATTGGGTCGATTATTTTTGATGAATAATTACAGGACAAGATGAAACGACATGTCGCTGTGGAGTTTTCCATCGTTCTTCTAAGTGCTTGTTGGGCTTCTCTTGTTAAAGCATCTGCTTCGTCTAAAAATATTACCTTAAATGGAACGTCGCCAATTGCTCTTGTTCTAGCGAAGTCTTTTACCTTCTGTCTTACGACGTCAATTCCTCTTTCATCGGAGGCGTTTAATTCTAGGTAGTTTTCTCTCCAAGAATCCCCAAAAAGTTGTCGCACTACAATTAACGCCAAAGTTGATTTTCCGGTGCCAGCTGGGCCTGCAAATAGTAAATGTGGTATATTCATAGAATTGACTAGCGATTTGACTCTCTTAATTATTTCCTCTTGACCTACAACCTCTTCAAACTTTTTGGGACGATATCGCTCCGTCCAGACGTCACTAACTTCCATAAAACAAAAGAT
>CAZNOS010000040.1:0-2931 GCA_964574775.1 Candidatus Woesearchaeota archaeon
TATGAGACTTTCAGAAAGTTTATAGGACTAGTTTTGCTATTTTTTAATTACAATATAGATATTTAAACATATATTTCCGAGTATATAGATGAACGTTGCAGAGGCAATAAAAAAGGAATGCGAACGAAGGAAATTTTCTCCGCGAACTATTGAAGCTTATCAAAATTGTGTTGAAGTATTTTTTAGGCAAACAAATAAAACGCCAAATCAAATTACAAAAAAAGACGTTGGAGAATTCCTAGATAAACTTATGGAAAGTGGAAGGTCTGGTGGAACAATCCATGTTTATCTAAATGCTTTAAAATTTTATTTTGAGGAAATTCTTGGAAGAAATTTTCGATTAGATATTAAATATTGCAAAAGACCAGAAAGATTGCCAGAAGTCTTGACAAAAGAAGAAACAATTAATATTCTAGAGGCGATTAAAAATCCGAAACACAAATTAATGATTTCGTTTCTATATGGTGCTGGATTGAGGGTTTCCGAATTATTAAATTTAAGAGTTGGCGATATTAATTTCGAAAATAAATATGGTTTTGTTAGACATGGTAAAGGAAATAAAGATAGAATTTTTATTTTGCCCGAGAAGATCTTAAATCAACTTAAAGAATTAATTCAACTAGAAAATTTATCCAAGGAAGACTTTATGTTTTTAACAAATAGAAACGAAAGATATTCTCCCAGAACTATTGCAGAAATAATAAAAAAATCCTGTGAAATTAATGGGATAAAAAGGAAGATTCACCCACATACGATGAGACATTCGTTTGCAACGCACTTAATTCAGAATGGAAATTCCGTAAACGAAGTTCAGTCGCTTTTGGGACATAAGTCCCCAGAGACTACGATGATTTATGTTCATTTGGCTTCGCCGAAAATGTTGAAAATAAAGAGCCCTCTCGATGAAATCCACCAACAGCTTTAAAAACCCATTTTTAATAAGAGAAGTATGGTAAACGGATTAGCATATTATTTAAGACAGGCCTGGAAAAAACCTGACAAAGAAACACTCAGAAAGAGAATGATTGAATGGAGAGCTGGCGAAACAGTTGTTAGAGTTGAAAATCCATTGAGAATCGATAGAGCACATACACTAGGATATAAAGCAAAGAAAGGAGTTTTTGTTGTTAGATCTAGAGTTATAAGAGGCGGACACAGAAGACCAAGACCAAACAAGGCTAGAATTGGTAGAAGATTACACACAAGACTTAATTTGAAAATGAATTATCAACAAATTGCAGAACAGAGAGCTGCAGCAAAATATCCAAATTGCGAAGTATTAAATTCATATTGGATCGGAAAAGATGGAATGCACTATTTCTATGAAGTTATCATGGTTGATAGAGCTGCTCCAGAAATAAAGACTGACAGACAATTATCTTTCGTTACTAAACCTGCGAATAATTCAAGAATCTATAGAGGATTAACTTCTGCTGCTACAAAAGCGAGAGGATTGCATAATTCCCCATTCAAGGTTCCTAAGGTTAGACCAAGCTTAAGAGCAAATAAGAGACAAGGAAATTAATAAATGACAGATTTCGATTCTCAAGAACTTATAGATTTTATTGCCAAATCCAAGGCTCAGGGCTATGCGTCGACTGTTTCTATTTTTAAAAAAACTGAAGATGGCGGAAAAACTTGCGAAATAGTCGAGGGTGATTTTAAATATACTGACAGTTATTTTGGAAGTTCAATTGATTGTGGACAAGAAAGAGTTTATTTTAAGGGAAAAGTTATTTGGGCTATGGCTTATCGTGGTGGAATTTTAAGAAATGAAGAATTACATGACGAGGCTTTTAATTTTTTGAAAAAATGTATAAGTATGATGCCGAAAGATTTTCCAGCAAGAGGCCCAAAATCATTTTCAGAAGGAGATTGGAAATATGAAAATATTTGGACTGGCGACATTTTTGGTTTTGTTGGAGAAGAAAATATTTATTTTAAAGATGAAAAAATTTGTTTTAGAAATTATCTTGGTGGTTTGATAAAGAATAAACAGAATTAAGTGTAATTATTAAGTAACAACTAGCAAAGGATTTAAATAGCTATTTCGTGTGAATTTTTTATGGTAACAAAATATGGTGTAATTTCAGACGTGCATTCTGATCCGAGAATTGTACCTTTGGCAATTAAAGTTCTAAGAGATCAGGGCGCACAAAAACTTTTAGTTAATGGAGACATCGGAACTCGCCAACCAACTTTACAGAAAAGTCAAGAATATATTGCATACATTTTAGATTCAATTGGAAAAGGCGGATTAGAATCATTCGTTCAACCCGGAAGTCATGAAACCGTTGGAGCATATGCACCAGTTATAGATTATTTTGCCAGTAAATATCCAAATATTGTTGATGTTTTAAAAAATCCTAAGTCCGAACAAGAGCGACACGACCTTGTCTTTTTGCCAGGTTCAGATTTTTTGTGCAGAGGAGAGTACTCTTTAAATTCTCAGGAAGATTTACCGACTGGAGGATACATTAGAACCTCGCAAGGATTAGTTGGGGCTACAGCTGAACAATATTTGGCATTGTTCCAAAACGGATTTGAAGGACTCGATAAAAAATTCTTTCCCATATCCGGATATTTTCAGAATCAAAATATGAACGACTTGAGAAAATTAGTTGTGGCACCAGAAAAAACAATAGTCGTTTGTCATGTTCCAAGAAAATTTAATGGAGTTGAAACTTGCGTTGATATGTCTCATTTTTGGCAAGGAAGAGTTTATCACAAAGACCCCACAAACATACCAAGTTGGACATACACAGAATTAACGGTTTCCCCAATTAATGTCCCAAAGACTCATTTAGAAAGAGAAGGGAATTTGGTCTTTGAAATGGGAATCTCAGAAGAAGAAATATTGACTCAAACTTTAAAAAAAATAGCAAAGGAAAACGTAGAGAAACGGCAAGTTTTCGTCGAAAGAAAAGAAAA
>CAZNOS010000040.1:3031-6925 GCA_964574775.1 Candidatus Woesearchaeota archaeon
TAACATTTTTAAAGTTCGGCTTACTCTTATTAGTATGAATAATAAGTCTGGTAGTGTACATCATTCTGATAGGCCACCCGTATATCTAAGTCCCGACGAAAGAGAAAGATATACTGAGCTTGCAAAAAATTACCGATCGGTTGCTGGTATGAGAGTTGGAAGCGAAGCAGTTACTGCTTATGAAAAATCTGCTCAGTTTTACGAATTAATAAGAGATCATTCTACCGCTAATGAAATGAGACAATTCGCGAACTGGATTAGGGGCGGCGGAGCAAATGAAGCGATAGCCTATGAAAGAAATGCTAAACGCCATGAAACTTCTGGAAGACACGCGTTGGCACAAAAACTAAGAAACTCTGCCGAACTGACTAGACAAATCACGAGAAGAACTCAACCTAACAATTCTATTGCAGCATCGATTATTAGCATCGCTTTTCTTGGTGGACTTTCTTTTTTATATTCTGGAATTAGCGGAAAAGCAATTGTAGATATAGACAGTAGTACATCTAATATGGCTGGCATTGTTTTGATTTTAATTGCCATTGCGTTCGGTGTATTTTATATTTTAAGAAGCAAGAGAAATAGAAAATAGATTTATAAATCTGAAAATACTATATTATAGATGATAAAGGGTGACGAAAAGGGTTTTGGTAAATATCTTCTTTTAGGCATTATACTTGTTTTAATATTTATAACTTATAATATGCTGGCGCCATATCTGATTGTTTTAGTTTCGGCATTTGTTTTTGCGTACATTGCGAAACCGTTATTTGATATATTGGCGAAAAAATTAAACAGAAGTTTTTCTGCTATTTTATGCATAATTTTGATACTGTGTGTATTTATTGTCCCGATTGCACTTGTAACAACGCAAATTGCTGTACAGGCTCACGATTCTGTACTTAATGGTGATTTTAATAAAATAATGGATAAAATAATATCTCTTCCAATCTTGGACCAGTTGAAATTAAATTTTGACGCTGGATTTGATACAGTTGTTTCTTTTGTCTTTTCTGTTGTTAGTGGAGTGGCATCAAAAATACCGTCCCTGCTTTTATCTTTGATCTTATTTCTTTGTTCTGTTTTTTATATCCTATATGATTGGGATAGATTAATGTTCAACGTTAGAAAATTTATTCCGTTCCAGAATAAAGAAAAAACGATACGTGATATTTCACACGCAACTCATGGAATTATTTATGGATATCTCTTGATTGCATTTATAGATTTTGTAATCGCTGCGGTTGGATTATATTTAATTGGCGTTAAGTTTTCTCTTGTGTTGGCATTCCTAATTGCCTTTATGGTTTTTATTCCTGGACTTGGGCCTATGTTGGTTTTTATACCACTCACAATTTATTTTGGATTGACATCAGATTGGATTAGTTTGATATTCGTTGTGATTTTATGGGCTATATTGTCCTTATTCGTTGAAACTTATTTGACTGCACAAATACTTTCTGGAAAAACTAGAATACATCCAATAATTATGTTGCTAGGAATTTTAGGCGGGACTAGTATCTTTGGAATATTTGGCTTTATAATCGGCCCGATGGTTTTGGTTTATACGATAAAGATTGTAGAAGGATTGTTGGATAGGGCTTAGATTTGATTATTTCAATAAATTCTTGAAACCTGGTGTCCACTCATCGCTAATCATTAAAACTGAATCTATTGTCTTGATCATATACGGAAATTCTTTCTTTAACGATTCAATTATCTGATAATATTCTTGGTAATTATCGACCACAAGTTCAAGCTCTAAGTCCCAAATATTTCTTATAAAGTACTGTGTTTGTGCTAAATTAGAAATATAGTCGGATAATTTTTTTTCATTCTCCTTGCTATAATCATCTATTTTAATTATCGCCTTGTATAATTCTTTTTTTATTTTGTTTAAGTCAACTCCAACTCTATATTGAATAATTATCCCCAACTTTTCAAGATTTTTTAAATGCCCCTGAACTGTTTTTATTGTTGCTTTCGTTTTCATTGACAATTCGACTAAGGAAAGTCGACCATTATTAACAATCTCTTGCAATATTTTTGCATCAATTTCATCTAATTTATTATTGACAATTTCTCCTGCAAACATCACAGGCGCTCCAATTGTTTTTGTAAAATACATTTTAGGAAATTGTTTAACATCAACTAAAGAATCTCCATGTACATTAATTACAATATCAGAAAATCCCGACATAAATTCGTTTTTGAAATCGAAAAACTCCTTATCGTTTTTACAAAAAAAAGAAAAAATCAAATCCCAACTTCCCGAACATTCTCCCATCCAATAAACATTCCCGGAGGTTTTCAAATAAGAAAACAATTCTTTTTTCTTTTCTGGTAAGTTTCTTAGTTTCAAATAAATTTTATAGAGCTTATATCCTATCTTATGCGGATTTATCGACGCTTGAAAACCCGTTATTATTCCTTCTTTAGTTAGTTGATTTATTCTATAATCTATCGCCTGTCTAGACTTGCCGATTTTTTTAGCTAGTTGTGTCGACGGTATTCTACAATTTTTATCTAATTCTGCGAGTAGCTTCAAATCGGCTTTGTCTAGTCTAATGCCATTGTTTTCAGTCATATTAAGCATATATTTCCTTTACTTTATAAATATTACTATTTATGCTCACTTTTTAATAAAAAGTTTAATATACTAATATGCCTATGATGTATTAACTTAATGGTAGTAACAGACTATCAATAAGCAAAAACAAAATGACAAAACAAACACTCGAACAAAGAATTCCAATAAGATTCCCGGAAATAGTTGCGGATAATTGGAAAAATGGAATAAGGGGCTGGCATATTCATAATGCTACACCCGGATTGTATACATTGGATATAGAACATATTCCTACTGAACTTGTAGCTTTACACAACGATCCATCTAAATCAGAAAACATTGAAGATATGTACAGTGCAAAGTTATGTCAACATAAATGTAAAACTTGTTTTAATGAAGAAAAGGGATTGTATAATCAATTTGTTTATGATATAGAAAAAAAACCAGTTCTAGATGAGACTGGCAAACCAAAGTTGAATAGAATAATGACATTGGAAGAAACTTTAGGGGTTGTAGATCAAGCAAGAGAAATTGCAAAAAGTGAAGGGCATGATTTTAGAAGCGTTAAGTTTCTCGGCCCAGGAGAATTATTAATGAATCCCGATTTATTCAGAATAATTGAAGAATATCAAACTAGAGGAATACAATTAAACATATTCACTAAGGGCGCTTTAATAGGGAGCGATGAGCTTGCACAAAAATATCATGGTATGACTGCAAAAGAACTAACTGATAGACTTGCAAGTTATGATAATGTTGGATTACTTATGTCTTTTCAATCTTTTAATGAAGAATTACAGGATAGTCTAGTTACTAGTAGAGACAAGGATGGAAAATTAGCAGGACTACAAGGATATTCAAAAATAAGAGAGCAAGCACTTGGAAATATATTTGCTTCTAGATTTTATACAAGTGGAATGACTAATAGGATTTGCATAATTAATGCCCCAATAGTTCCTGAAAATATAGAAGAATCTTTCGGAATATATAAATTCTTTACAGAAAGAGCAACACCCGTAGTAATGACTCCCTCCATGCTTAGTGGAAAAGGTTGTGGTGCATATAGAATAACAGAAGAAGAAAAAAGAAGTTTCCAAGATAAATTAGTAGAGCTGTATGCAAACATCTATGCATTCAATGTTCAAAAGGGAATTCAAACACACGAACAAATTGTCCAAGAAGGAATAGCAAGTTACGTTGGAGCAGAACCTTGCAACCAAGCAGCAACTGGATTATACATAAGAGCGAATGGAATTGTTCAAATGTGTCCCGGAAGATTTGACAAAGAAACAGTATATGCAAATGTTCAAGATGTTCCATTGAAA
>CAZNOS010000041.1:0-6673 GCA_964574775.1 Candidatus Woesearchaeota archaeon
TTTTGGGACGATATCGCTCCGTCCAGACGTCACTAACTTCCATAAAACAAAAGATTAAACTTGGTTTATAAGTATTTATATTCTAAAGGAATATAAATGCCGGCATTGTTATCCACTTTGTTGTGCGGAGGGGAATTTTTGTTGATAGTGTGCCCACATGGGATTTATTATTTGATTGACTACACAATCTGGAGTTGCGGGGTTTATACTTAGTGTTCCGTCGCCTATTTTTGTTCCGCCGAGAATATACATAGAGTAAGTCATTAGATGTGGGTTCATTGGTAGAGCATAATCTATAAGGCTTTGTCCAGCGAGGCGCATGCTAAATATGTCTAGTAGTGTGTTTTTATTATGTATAAAAATTCTCATATGTAATTCGGCGTCTTGCAATTCGCTTCTGCTTGATGGTATGCTTTGCTCCAAGTGAGTTCTTATTCTAAGATTGGTTGCGGGAGAATTGTGCCAGTTTGATGGAAAGTGACAGTTGATTAGTGTTGTCGACATTCTTTCATAAAATTTAAACCATGTTGTTTCGGGAGAGAGTGTTTCCATAATCTTTTATTAAAAAGTTGTTTTATAAAAATGTGTGTTGTATAATATATAATTATAAATTTCTTCCAATATGTTTTTGACGCAATTTTTGGAGTGTGTTAAAATAGTCTATTGTGGTTTGATCAAGTCCTCTGACTGCGGGATGAACTGGAGAACGGCCCATCGTGGGAGTATATATTTGGCGATTTGCTCCGAGCATAGTCCAATAAGCTATTTCTAAGAAAATTGGGTTTTCTGGAATATTGTCTTCTTCTAGTCTTGTCCCCTTAAACTTAACTCTCCAAACATCATTTGCATTTTCTGGATTATCTACGGATAAAAACATAGACCCTTCTTTTTGTGCATAAGGATAGATTTTATGAATTGTTGTTCTAAAATTATCGATTAAGTTCCTTTTTTCCCCCAACATTTCTCTAGCTTTTGGGAATCCCGATTGAATAAGATTGGATTCTAATTCTAGATAAAAGTTTGATGCGTATGCGGGAATATCTTGTTTCGGATTTTGTTCTGTTCTCGGTACAAATAATACTCTGCGTTCCATTTAATTTGGAACAGTTTTGTATTTATAAGTATTTATATTCTATTGAATCTAAATTTGTGCAATCTCACATTGCTCGGTTGAAACGTTTATATTAGAATTATATTCTAGAGACCTAATTATCCTCTCTTAAGCTTTCTCTTTCTCTTTTCCTTCTTTAATCTTTTACGTTGCCACTTCCAACGCATTTGATTTTTCTTCTTCCAACGTCTTGAGCTTCTTTTCATAGTTTTGTTAAAAAAAGTTAATTTATAAAGCTTTGTTTTAATTATTTTCTATTCTTTAGATACCAACAATATGTATTATTTAGGCCTTCGTTCAGTGAAACCTGTGGGACCCAGCCCAGATTTCGTTTGATTTTTTCATAACAAAGGCAACTTCTTTTCTGTTCTCCGTTTATCATTGGCCTGTATTCAGGGCCTATTCTTCCTTTGAAGTATTTTGTTATTTTATTAAAGATTTCTATTATGTCGGTTTCTTTTTCTGTGCTTACGTTGTAAATATTACTGTTCTTGTCTTCTATAGATAGTAGGTTTGCTCTGGCTACATCCTTTACGTATACGAAATCACGAGTTTGAATTCCGCCAAAAATGATGGGCGTTTCTTTTGCGAATAGTTTTTCAAAAAAAATGGAAATTACCCCAGCTTCTCCTTGTGCGTTTTGTCTTGGTCCATAAACATTTGCATATCTTAGGCAGGTGAATTTTAGATTATGTATTTTATTATAAGAAATGAGGTATTTTTCTATTGCACATTTTGAACAACCATAGGGGCTTATTGGAACGGCTGGCGAAATTTCCTTTGTGGGTATTTCGGCATTGTCTCCATAAATTGCACCACCAGTTGAAGAAAAAATAAAACGTTTTATCTTATAATCTTTTGAAAGTTCTAGTAAATTTAAGGTATTCATTATGTTGATTTGAGCACTTTCTATTGGATTTTTTATTGATTCACGAACATTTATTTTTGCGGCAAGGTGAAATACGAAGTCTGGTTTTTCTTTTTCAAATATTTTTTTTACTTCTTCAAAATTAGATAAATCACATTTGTAAAATTTTGCTCTTATGTTTATATTTTCTTGTTTTCCCGTAGAAAGATTGTCTATTATTACGACGTTAAATTTTTTTTCTATAAGTAGGTCTACTATATGACTTCCTATAAAACCTGCGCCACCAGTCACTATCACATTTGTCATTTAAATTCTACTACCGCCCTTGTTTGCGCAGCATCACTTCCATTTATTAGGATTGGAAAACAATAAAGCGTTTTTGTTGCAAGCGGTTTTTCTTGCTGTGCATGTTTTATGTCGCTCATGTTGCAAATTGTTTCTAATGGTAAAATATCTTTCTCGAACATTGCTCTATGTACTTCACTATTACTTCCTCTTGGGTCAAATGAAAAGGAGTCTATTCCGATTATGTTTAGTTCTGGAAATAATGTCATAATTTGTGAAATTGTTTCTTGGTTGAAAAATGGAAATTTTTGTTCATCTTCGCTTTGTCCACCGTTTAAATAATCAATAAAACCCGTATAAAATAAAATTGCCTTTGTGTTTCTCGCAACATTAATTAGTCTTGCCATTTGCAAATCTTCTCGTTTTATCTCGCTGGTCATTCTTTTATAGATTTTTTGTTGAGTCATGTCCACAATGCCAACTATATTAGCGAACTTGGCCAATGGGTACTGATCTATCGTTTTTCCGTCGTGTAATTTGTGTGCGGGCGCATCTATATGTGTTCCGTGATGGCTTCTAATTGTGCATGTCGTGTATCCGGATAGATATTTTGACTTTTCAACACCGGCTCCACTAGATAATCCGCTTTCGTCAAGTATTGTTTCTATTTCTTGTTTTTTTGTTGCATTTGTTTTTAATATTGAGGGCGATGGATCTGAGGGGTATTTTTTCATTCCGTTGTTTAACCCGTAAGTTATATCGACTAACATTGATAGGGTAGACTGGTGTTTGATTTAATTGGAGCGCAATTATATGTTTGGAAAACCGCATTAAGCGTTCTAATTGAATTTTTGAAATCTGTTCTTGGAACAAAATTTTTGTCTGTTATTGCTCTATATGTTTCTTCTAGAATGGGAATATATTCGTTTGAAGAAGGATCTATAGTGGTATATTCTCTTATTTTTTTCCCATCTATTTTTTTGATTACAGTTCCCTTATCTAAATCTAATTCAACTTCGGAATCGTCTGTTAATTTGAATAATATTCTCTTTGATTTTTTAGTTTCTCTTTTTGTATTTTCTGAAAATTTTTCGATTGAGATTTGCATTGTTGCTGAATCGTCAAAACATCTTCTTGCTTGGTTTGTTTGTGGAGATAGGGTGTAGTTCGCCTCTACACTTGTTTCTACATCATATCCAGGGAATACTCCATATCTTACTGTTTCTGGTATTGGTGAGGCTTGTGCGCCTAGGCTTGAGACAAAAGAGAGAAGATGTACTCCGGTGTCTGTTAAAATTCCGGTTTGGGATTTCAGAGAGAGAATACTCTTGTTTCTTTCTTTGTCCGGATTATCTGGTTCTGCTAATTCTGCTTTTACGCTAACAATTTTACTGTCTTTTAGAATATCATATAGCTGGCTATAAAATATTTTTGCCGCTCTCTTATAAGAATAATGTTCTGAATCAATCATTGTTGTATCGCCCCTGTTTATTACGAGGGCTTCTAACCTTCCTAATTCAGATCTTGACGCCATTCCCATGCAGTCTAGAAGAGTTACTAGCGGTTTTTCGCATAGAAGTTGATATCCCTTTGTCGCTCCGTCTTCTAGGTAGTTTATGTGAGTGGGGTTTGTAGAACTTACGTATAATAGACTGGTTTCTCCACGATCGAGTTTTCTTATGTGAGACGAGCCATTTACGTTATAATAATTTAAAGTTCCTTTTTCTAAAAGTTCTAATATTGTGGTTGCACTATCTTCCATGGCTGCACTGTTTCTTGATGCGTATCCGCTGCCACTCTTGCATCCTTCTTTTATTTTTAATAGTCTTACTCTAACATCATCTTCATTTTTTTCTCTGCCTGCAATGCCAGTTAGTATAAATTTTTCGACTATACCAGGGTCCTTGAGTGCTTGCATAAATTTTGCTAAAAACCATTCAGACGTATATCCTATCTGTTGAATCGGAATTCGTTTCATAACAACAAAAACATTAGTTTTATTTTATGGATTGTCAATATCTTTTCTATCGAGAATATTTTGTCATAGTGATAGTTTGTGAATATATGCGCTTATTGTAAGTATATCTTGAATAGTGTTCTTGAAAAATTTATAAAAAATATATTAGATTTGATGTTAAACAAAATAAAAATTATGCACTGATTGCTTTTTCTCTATGTTGAACCTGTAAAAGAGAATTAAATTCTGAGAGGTAGCTATTGATAGTCGCGCTTTCTCCTAGCCCAGCGTGATCTCTGTTTCCAGCCCCAAGATTTCTAACAACTTGCGTAACTGCTCTTATTGTTCCGTCAGAATATCTTAATAGTTTTGAAAGTCTTAATCCGTCTGCCTGGCGGTCGTAGTCAGAAACAGTTGTTTGATATATCGCATCTCCTATCGCTGTTACGTCTCTTACCAATGATTGTCTTTCTTCTTCAGGAATAGTTTCTAGTCTTATTACACGTGTAACAAATGGTCTTGCTATGGGTATAGATTCTGACCATAGTTTGGCAAGTTCTTGTTCTGCTTGTTGTTCTATTGTGTTTTTCATAATTAATGATAGTATGGATTTCTTTTAATGATTGTCAATAGAGAAAATATGGCGGCTTATTGTATATATGCGAATATATGTTTAGATATACAGAATATATTCAATAGGGAATAAGGTTTAAAAATAGTGTAGATATAGTATTTCTATGAAAAGGAAAATTATTAAGCAGGGGCACAATACACTGACGTTGACTTTGCCGAGTGATTGGGCTAAAAAACTAAATCTTAATGCTGGTGATGAAATAGATGTTGTTGAAAGTGCGGGAAGTTTGATAGTTAATGGGAAACAGCATAATGGGTTTAAGTCTACTACTATAGACATTACTGGACTTGGAGTTCCAATGTTGTGGAGATTTTTTCAGTCTGCATATCGAGAGGGTTATGACGAAATAAAATTGGTTTATGATCCTGCGAAAAAAGAGTGCGAGGGAGTTTACAACTATTATTCTAGTCAGTTTGAATATAAAAGACTTGGAGAAAAACCGGCAAAACAAGCGCCAATAGAAATGATTCAAGGACTAGTGGATAGATTTGTTGGGATGGAGGTTATTGATACGGCTGGAAATTGTTGTATAATTAGAGAGATGGGAGAGCCTAGTGCAAAAGAATTTGATAATTCCTTGAGAAGAATATTTTTACTGTTGCTAGAATTATTTGAAAAAGTTATTGAGTCAATTAAAAATAATGGCACAGGAGATATTTCTATATGCAAGACTCTTCATGCAATGGATATTAACGTCGATAGATTTATTGATTATTGTTGCAGAATTAATAATAAAATTTCGGATTCTAGTTTTCAAAAAAATAAGCCGGTAATGTTTTCTACTTTGTTTTTATTGGAATTACTTGGAGATGAGTTTAAGTATATTGGAAATCATCTTGCTCGTTCTAAGAAAAAAGTTGATGAAACTTTGAAGTTTGCAGAGACTGTAAAGAAACATTTTGAGAATTATTATCATTTGTTCTATAAGTTTGATAAGCAAGGAGTTATTAATTTCGGAGAGGATGATTTTAAAATTTATAATGAACATTTTAACTGGAAAGAATCTCAAAATAAAGATGCGAGAAGTATAACTCGTCATTTTATGCAGATTAGTAAGTTTATATTCTGTTTGATGGAACTTAGAATTGAAATGGAGTTTTAGGAAATTATATTTCTATATATTCGTTTGATTTTTTAAACTTTATTTACCTAAAAAGATGCTTAAAGGTACGATAGTCCTCCCTCAGGCTAACTTTCTATCTTGACCAAATTAAGGATTTATATTGCCTATTTATTTCAGTAGTTTATAGGTATGAAAGATTCTTTAGAAAGTCTTAAAAATCATATTTGGATATGGAAGTTATCCTAAAAGGAAAGAGTTCTGGTGATTTAAGGAGAAAAATAGAATGAAAAAGCTAAGCGAAATAGTCTGGGGTCATAGCCTTAAACACATTTCTCAAGATTATGTTGCTAAATTCGGAGATAGTCATGACGGTATAATTGAGTTTCCTGCTTTGACTAGTGATGGGGGGATTGTCGAAGTTGGTTATTTTTACGGCGACATAAAACCGAAAAATATTATTAACATTTCTTCTCAAATTGGTTGTCCCTCAAGATGTAAATTTTGTGAAGTTGGAAATGAAAAATTTACTAGAAGTCTTACGGCTGATGAAATATATGAACAAGCAATTTTAATGCTACAAATAGCTTCTGGATTTGGCGTAGATATTGATGCGATTAAGCATAAAGCTAGTATAGCCAAGACAGGCGAACCCCTGCTAAATCCTCAGATAGCTGAAGGTATCAGAAAGTTATCCGAATTATCTTGTTCATTCAAAATGTCGACTATTTTTCCAGATAATAATTTAGCTAGGAGAA
>CAZNOS010000042.1:0-6571 GCA_964574775.1 Candidatus Woesearchaeota archaeon
TTCGGGTTTTCTGCGATAGAAATTACGACGGAGAATTGATCTAAATTTCAACAACGCAATATTTGCCCTTAATTTCTTTTTTCATAAAGATTAAAAACCTGTAGCCTGAGAATTAAATATGAAAAATTTACCGAAAGTTTTGGTTGCGTGCCCAACATATAGCGGCATGTCTTATTGCTTAGAAAAATTTATTGAAAGAATAAAAAATCTTAATTATCCAAACTATGATATTCTGCTTATCGATAATTCCGAAGATGATGATTATTTTAACAAAATATCTTCAATTGATAAAATTGCCGTGCTTAAAGATAAGACTATTGAAAAAAATCCGCGAAAAAAAATCGTAGATAGTAGAAATAAGATTATAGACTATGCATTGCAAAATAAGTACGATTATATTCTTATGATGGATCAGGATGTAATTCCTCCTAAAGAGATTATTACAGAATTATTAAAGGACAATCAAAATCTTGTTTCGGGACTATATTTTAATTACTTTACATCTTCTGGAAAAATAAAAATTCTGCCCGTCGCGTGGGCATGTATAACTCCTGAAGAATTTGAAGAAATAAAGAAAAAAGTTAAACTTCCGTCTCTTATAAAAAGCAATACTGACCTCAGAAGACATTTAACTCCGGAAGAAGTAGAATCCAATAGAACCATTGAGGTTTTAATCCCCTCTGCAGGTTGTTTGTTAATAAAAAAAGAAGTTTTTGAAAGAGTAAGATATAATTTACTAAATTTACAAGAGTTGGGATTTACAGACAACACAATTAAGACTACAGACGATATAGGATTTATTTTAGACGCAGAGAAAAATGGGTTTAGGTCTTATTGCAATACAAGAATAAAATGCGAACACCTCGTTGCAGAAAAATATCAAAAAGATGAAGAAGGAAATTTCATCCATAAAGGATTGAAATCTTAAATTTCAACAACGCAATATTTGCCCTTAATTTCTTTTTTTGGCTCTATTTTTAGCTTCTCTAAAACTCGATTAATAATCTGCAACCTTGCCCCTAAAATAATATTTTTATGATTTTTTCTAAATATTTCTAGCTTGTCGCAAATCTCCCTCGCGTCTTCATCGTGTATCGACCAAATTAACAAATCCGTCTTAACATCTGCCATATCCGAGTTTATCGCCTCGACTCTATTTATTGCATTTAGTCTTAAATTTTCAGAAGTGATTTTTAGCTGAAGCAAGTCTCTGGATATTAAAACTGTTTTATCTAAAGATTTCTTATGTGTCGCCGCCAGGGCAATGTGACCCTGGTTTGGATTGATTATTTCGACGCTATTATAATCTAATTTTCCTAAAAGCTCAACAATTAAATCCGTAATAAAATGCGGCGTGTCAAATTCCTGCAGCGCTTTTGTGGTTAAGATAATATTCCCTCCGAATGGATAAATAAACATCCCTTCTGCCAATTCAATGGGTCCTGATTTTGGATTCAGTTCTTCTTTAAATCGTAAATGATAAACTGAATATCCATTTGTTTTATCTTTAAATTGCACTATTATCTTTTCGTTTTTACCCTCCACGGATGGATCTCCTTGAGATAGAATTTCATCTGCATCCTTTTCAAGTTCTTTCACAACCACGATTGCCAAAGTTCCGTCTTTTTCCAAAAATTCAGATGACTTTTCTATAAAATATTTCAATCCGTTTTTTTCTAACTTTGCTGGAAAATTTGTAACTATCAAAGAAAATTTCTTGTTTATATTTTTCCCAATGGGATGACCCAGTAGGGCCTCGAAATCCAATGATGGCGATGCTTCTATTTTTACATTGTTTAATTCTGCGTTATGTTGAGTAAACTCTACAGCCAAAGAATCCCTATCTGTACACAAAACTTCCGACGACGGAAAGGATTTTTTCAAGAAAACACCTATAGCTCCATATCCACAACCTAAATCTAATATTTTTTCATATTTAATATTTTTATTTTTTCTTAATGAATTAAGAAGCGCCTTAGTTCCGTCGTCTATTTTTGCGAAACTAAATAAAAGTCTAGACGTATCAAAAACTAGCTTTTGTTTTTCAAAATTAAATTCTACTCTCTTGTGAATTTGGGATAATAGCATATCTTATTTTCGAAATTCTAGTATTAAAAGCTTCTTAAAAGAGTTTTTTTTCTTTAAAAAAGAAAAATTTCTCTAAACAAAAAGAAACATTTTAGTCGAGCTATGCTCGTCTGTTAACGGAGTTCTTTTTCTCTAAATAAAAAAACACCTTGGCTAATCCCGCATGTCTTAAGATTATTTATTAAACTGAAGAATTAATAATTCTTCGAAAAATAATTTCTTCTTAGCTAAAATTTTTGGCTTGAATTTATTTATTTTTTCTAGTGGAGTTAGAGAAGAAATTAATAATAATATTTTACCGTTATCTGCCAGATAATTTTTTGCTTGTTTTAAAAATTTGATTGGTATTTCGTCTCCGTTTTTTCCGCCCGTAGTCGCTAGTTGTGATTCTTTTGGTTCATTAACATCCATTGGTAAATATGGCGCGTTAAAAGTTATTAAATCGAATTTTTTATTTTTAGAAACCTTGGAAAATAAATTTGATTTTACGGCCTTGAGCCCAATAAGACGCGTCGCTGATACGGCAGAAGGATTAATATCTACACATAGAATTTTTCCCTTAGTAAAAAATTTTTCCACGGTTTTTGCTAAAATTCCAGAACCGCATCCCATATCTAAAAATGTCGCGGGTTTATTTTTTTTTACGTAATTTTTAAGAAATCCTGCAAAGAAAAATGAATCATCTGATGGTTCATATATTTCCATTTTACAAATCTCCGAAGGAACTTGCGGGGTAACGAGCTTTTGGAATTACCGTTAACTTCCTTGATGAACATAAGTAAAACGAGTATCTGTCGTCCATTTTATCCAAACAAAAATAATGCTGCTCCCGCAGCTATACAAATTACTAAAAGGACCACTATTATAGTCACCATTGTTTTACTGGTCTGTTTTTTTACTTCTGGTGTTTGATAGTTTTTCAGACTCTGTGGATTATATTTTGCATCTGGTTGAATTTGAACTGGTATCATTTGTGACTGTTGCGTGTCTTGTTGCGGCAATTGTGGTACTTGATTTATAACTTGGGTGGATGGTCTTGTCTGCGCCTGTTGTGATGTGGAATAAGATCTTAATTCAGAATCTATTTCTTGCATATTATATCCTGCATTCAGAAGACTAGTTCTAATTTCATCCATAGCCCAACCACGCTCAATACTATTTCTTATCATTCCCGAAATCTCGCTCATGTCCTATCGAATACAGAGAGGTTATTAAAGATTTTGGATAAAATTTATATTTCTAGAATATCTCCGTTTTGTAATAGATGACATTGTTTCCCTTCTTTGTAACCCATCTCCGAAGCTAGTTCTTGCATTGGCCTTGTTTTATCGAATGCTCCGTGTGATGGTATAATGTGTTCTGGGTTTAACAACTTCAGAACCTCTCTTAGATCCTCTCTTCCGCCATGTCCAGAAACATGAACGTCCCTAAATAATCTTGCCTTTCTTTTCCTTAATTTGATTTCCATTTCATTGAAGTTTTTTACATTGATTTCCGTCGGTATTACGCTTGACGAGAAAATAACGTTGTCATCCTGATTAATTTTAAATGGAAATTGATTTCTGGAAATTCTCTCCAAAATACTTCCTGGCTCGCCCTGATGCCCTGTGCAAACAACTAAATAATTTTGTCTTCTCTTTTCTACCTGATCTAATGCCTTCTCAACCTGCCTTCTGTATTTCGCAAGTCGAACATCTCTAATGAACGGCGCTAGTCCGGTTTTTTGTGCGGCGAATGAATATTTGTTTAAACTTCTTCCCAAGAATAGCACTTCTCTGTTTAATTTGTTTCCAAATTCTACAATGCTTTTGAGTCTTGCTATGTGAGATGAAAATGTCGTAATTACCATTCCGGACTTCCTATTATCTATTGTAAACATGACTTCCTCTAAAAGACTTCTCGCAATTTTTTCTGACGGTGTTTTTCTATCAGAACCGGAATAAAGCGAGTCTATTATTAGAGCAAAAACTCCTTGTTTCGCAATTTGCCTTAATCTTTCATAGTTAGGTTTTGTTCCGACGATAGGATTATCGTCTAATTTGAAATCATTAGCATAAACGATTGCCCCCTTGTCTGTGTGTAAGACTATAAAACTAGTTTGAGGTATTGAGTGTGTCATATTAACAAACTCTACAAGATATTTTTTTCTTTTTCCCTGTACATAGAACGAAGTGTTTGGATGGATTAATTTTATTTTATTTCTTAAGTGGATGTCGTTATCTACCAAGAGAGATTCTAATACCGCCGCAGTAAATGGCGTGCAAAAGATTGGTGCGTTATATCTATCCGAAATATACGGCACTGCACCGACGTGATCTAGGTGTGCGTGACCAATAAATTGAGCACATACTTTATATCGAATATTGTCGATTATTCTGTCGTCTGGTATGGCCTCAACGTCTCTTAATCTTGCTTCAGAATATGAATATTCATCTCTTTCTTTCTCTTGCATTTGAACTATAGACGGAAGGAAAAATCCCTCATCAAAAAGAAAAACATCTTCATCCACCTCGACTGCTGTCATGTTTTTTCCAACTTCAGAATATCCGCCAATTGCATATATCTTTACCATTCTTTTTCTTTTATATTAGGAATGAATAGTTTTTAAAACTTCACAATACTTGAATAATAATGAAGATCAAAAAAAAACTTAAGCTCTTGCCGTCTGCTCGTGATAATCGTAGATATTTTGTAATGAATTCTGATGATAAAGAAAAAATAGAAAAAGCTATATTGGATTATATAGGCGTTTTGGGCTTTGCGAAATCCTCGTTTATGTTTGTCGAAAATCCAGAGAAAAAACTAATCGGTAGTTGCGTTAGGGAAAAACTAGAAGACGTCCGTGCTTCACTCGCGTGGAAAGGAGTCAAGATTCAAAAAGTTTCTGGAACAGTTAAGGGTTTAATGAGTTAATCGTGTTACCAAAACTTTAAAAAGTCGCAACCGAAAGAAATATTAACTAAGAGGTTCTTTAAAAAAAATGGAAGCAACATCAAAGATGTTTCATACATCAAATAAAATAGGAGAAAGCCATTGATGGAAGACGTACAACATCAAGTTATGGGATATGACCGAGCTGCGCAAACGTTCTCGCCAGATGGACATATTTTACAGGTTGAATATGCAGAAAAAACAGTTAGGCTTGGAAGTGCGAGCATCGGATTGGTTTGTAAAGACGGAGTTGTTTTAATTTCAGATAGAAGACAAAAAGATAAGCTCGTTGTAGAGGCTTCTGCAAATAAGATTTTAGAAATTGATGATCACATGATGGTTGTAGCTGCTGGGATTGTTTCAGATGCTAGGGTTTTGATTGACAAGGCTCGAGTTATGGCACAACAACATAGAGTAACTTATGATTCTGAGGCTAGCACTGAGGCAATTGTAAAAGAAATTTCTGATATTAAGCAACAGTTTACGCAATATGGCGGAGCTAGACCATTCGGTGTTGCGCTGATGATTGCGGGATTTAATGCTCATGCTAAACTATTTGCAACAGATGTTTCTGGAAATTATTTAGAATACAAGGCGTTTGCGATTGGTGAAAATGATGAAAAGATTAGAGAAAAATTAAGACAGGAATATAAGCAGGATATAAGTTGTGACGAAGGTATAAAACTTGCAATGAAAATATTCAAAGAAATCCAGAATGAAAACTTTGACAAGAGTAGATTCGATATTGGAATAATTACAAAAGACAAGAGAATTGTTAAGAAAAAAGGTAATGATTATTAAACAATAAAACTTAAATAGCTGCGTAGATTTTACTTCTCATGACACAAACACAAGCAAGAGTCACAAAAAAGGGGAAAAAATATGAAATTCTAGTTGACTTAGAGGAAGCATTAAAAATTCGAGACAGAAAGAGCAATAACATAAATTCTGCCGTTTTGACTTCTGCTGTTTTTCACAACTTGAAATCTGGAGAGGTTGCTTCTAACATTGAACTCGAGGCAGACTTTGGAACTTCTAGTTTCGAAGATATTTGTTTGAGAATAATTACGCATGGTGAAGTTGTTTTGCCAGCTGAATATATTAAAAAATTACAAGAAGGAAAATATAAACAGGTTGTTGATTTCCTTTCTAAAAATGCGGTTTCTCCGACGGGGATACCATATACACCAGACAGAATTATGACTGCCTTGAAAGAAGCTCAAGTTAATGTAAAAAATGAATCGATAGATAAACAGATTTCTGGAATAATAGAACAACTGCAAAGAATATTGCCATTAAAAATTGAGACTAAAAAAATTAGAGTTACCATTCCTGCACAATTTACTGGAAAAGCATATGGTGTTGTTTCCGAATTTAAACAGGAAGAAGAATGGCTTTCCAACGGAGATTTGAGAATTGTGGTTGGTTTACCTGCTGGTCTTGTTATGGATTTCTTTGACAAACTGAATGGTGTTACGCATGGTGCGGCAATGACTGAAGAAATTAAGAAGTAAAGATTTATAATTCTGTATTGTATTCGTTATTTATGAGG
>CAZNOS010000043.1:0-6426 GCA_964574775.1 Candidatus Woesearchaeota archaeon
GGTTTGATTTTATTAGTGGGATTTGTAAGTGCTATTATTATTCCTGAATTTCCTGAACCCCCCGTATGTGGCAATGGAATTTTAGAAGATGGCGAAGAGTGTGACGCTGGTTGGAGTAATCCTGATTTTGCGGGATTTTCTAGTGAAAAGTATAGTGGTTATGAACTTTGTAATTCTGAGGATTGTGAATGTGGAACAGATTCTAGTCTAGTAAATCTTCTTGACTCAGAATATGGTTGGGGCGGATATTGGTTTTTTCTAGAGGATAAAGTTTTTGGATTTAATGGTACTTGTAAAACAGTTTCTGATTGTAGATTAGAACATATATGTCTGGAGCAGTGTTATCTGGAAGATGGAACAACAAGTTGTGCAGAGAATTATGACTGTAATTATTATGATTCTAAAATTACAACTCATACTGGAAGTCGATGTATTTTGACTCGAGACGATATTCCTTTTCCAGATTGTGGTAGCTGTCAGAATGTTTATAACACTATTCCAACTGCTTATAATTGTATAGAAAGTAGGGAGGGCGAGGATGAATTTTGGGGGTATGAGATGTGCTATTATTCTTTGTGTACTGGAAGGGAGGAGTATACCTATACTACTGAATCTTCTACATTCATGTGCGGAGACTGTACAGGGGGAAACGAAGAATATGAGTCTACAACGCCTGTCTGTAAAGAATTACTCAATGATGATCGGGTAGGGTATAAATGTTCGGGTGGAGGCGGATTTCCAGTTTATCAGCCTTGGATACGTTCAGAGGAGTTTGGTGGAGGTATTTTCGAGGATGAATATTCTCTTAATTCAAGAATATTTTTTAATCAAACTGAAAAACTTTTTGGATGTTCAGTTAGTTCAGCTATAAATCCTGAGATAGTAAAAACAGCTAAGAGTGATATAAGTTACACTATTGTAAGTGTAAGTTTAATTGATTATTTTGATAATGTTTTAGAGACAGTTAGCATAGATGAAGAAGTTTTTATGAGTTGTGGTGCTGGAGATACTGAATTTAAAAAAAATATTACATTTGGTTATGTACCTGATGAAAATACTAAGGCAACGAGATGTGAAGTAGAAATAACTGTAGTAGACAGTGTTCATTCTCCTAGAATTTATAGTTCTGGTTTTATAGCAGACTTTGATGGAGACGGACATAGGGGAATTTCTAGAACTAATGGAGTAAACTGTACTGTCAGTTATCCTTCTCCTTATTCACCACAATGTACAAGGTTTTCTAAGGAATTCCCTGTTGGTGATTGTAATGATTGGGTTTTAGATGATGATGCACCTATGATACGTGACTTTACTGAAACGTGTTCTCAAGGATTTAAAGACTTTTCAGAAGCAGAGGATAAGAATGCTTATTGTTATGAAGATACAAATAATGATGGTGTTGGTGATTTTGCTATGTGTTCTTATTGTATTAATCCGGGTATGAGAGAAGATGCTGATGATATAGACAATGATTGTAAGGGTAGTTGTCAAGGTGTTAAATCCACTCAAGCTCCTAGAAGTTGTTTAGTAAAAGATTATAATGGTGACGGAAAATCTGATCCTACTTTAAAAAATATTACGTCTACTGATAGGCTTGGAAGGAAAGTTATAACTCCTTTTGGTTGTGGAGATGTTGTAAATGAATGGAATATTTCTGATGAATTTTGCCAGATGGTTGATGATGTTAAAAGAACTGATAGTTCGGAACTTCTTTGTGAGGGGTATAATAGAGCTGTTAAGTGGGGGCAACTTATAGAAGAAACAGATATCTACACCGAATCTGGTAATTCTTATTATGATAGACTTTTTTTATCCTTTAAACCTGGAGGAATCCCAAGCGTAAATATTTTTTTAGATTCTGATACTAACTCTATTTCAATTTTAAGCAATTTGATAAAAATTAATGATGATTCAAGTATTGGAGCAAAAAAATATAGAGAGTCTTCAGAAGAAATATCCTTCTTGAATTTACCTGAAAAAGAAAATTATGGCAAAACAAAAGGCACAGTTGATTTGCCTGATCAATTTATTGACAGTTTTAGAGGAGAATTAAATTTTACTTCTTTTTGGGATGATGAAGATGTTCAAGATAAATTAAGTGAAAAAAATTCTGATGACTCTTTTAAGTTTGAATGGTATACTTCCTGTGTTCCTAAAGATAAATGTAATGATGGTGTAAGTAATTCTGTTTCAAAAGATTTATTTGAAACCATTCCTTATAATTGGTATATTCCTTCTATTAAGAAAGCTTATTTAGTTGAAGAGAGTCAGGGAAGTATTTTTACCAAAGAAAGAACTCTTTCTTCTCTTGAATTGTTATGGAGACTTAAGGATAATGATGCTCCTGAATGTAAATTTGTTAATTATGAATTTTTGGAAGGCTTGGAGGGCCCACAAAAATTAAATGAAGTGAATGCAGAGTATAGAATAAATCCTGTTGTTCAAGAGGTTTATTGTTTTGATGATGATAAAGATGGTTTCTGTGGTTGTAAAAAAGCATTAGCTGGTCCTTTTTCATATTCTTATGCATTACAACAAAAAAACAATTATTCTTATTTTCTTGGTATTGCTAAGGTTGGAGAAAATAATTATTTCATAGAGTATTGCAATCAGACTTATCATGAAAAAAGGAATAGTCGTTTATCTCTTGACTTTCCTGATTGCGATAATGATCTTTCAAATGATGAGATATATAGTTTTGGTATTAATGCTTCTATGTCTTCGAGAGGAAAAAGAATCTTGGCAAATTCTGATCTTGGTTGGAATAACTATGATTCTGAAGAAGAATTATCAGCTTGGCATGTACATCCTTTTTCCCCTATTACACTTGTTTCTTGTAATCTTAATTTTGATTTAAATTGTAATAAAAATTATCTAGACGGACATTATTTGCGTTTAATAGAAGATAACAGTCCTTTTGATTTTAATGTTTTAACAGGTGTTGAAAGAAATACTAATCAAAGATGGGACGGTGATTCTGATAGAGACGCTTTTTGTTTTGAGGATACTATATCTTATCCTATTTCAGAATATTTTGCAAGAAAAACCGGTTTTTCTTTGTTGGGAGATGAAATAATAGAAGGAGGATTTGAAGTAGGAAGAGCTGGTGCTAGTTCAATAAGTGGTTTCGATACAGGAGCAATTTTGTATGAAAAGGGTTTAGCTTTTACTTTTATGGGCCCTATTAAAGGTATGATAACTACTCATATATCTTCTACACTCTTTGCTGCTCAGATTTGGGAAATTTTTTCTCCGAATCAATTAACACAATTAATTTCTACAAATAATAAAAAAGAGGTAGGTACTCTTCTAGCGCTTTCTTTACCTGTTATTTTTTATAGGAATCAGATTAGTTCTTTGAGTAGGTCGGTTGGTCAAATTCATGTTTTTTCTAGAGGTGATAAAAAATATGTTGATGGCTTAGTTAGCCCTGCCAGAAGGAGTTTATTATCGAGGAGAGAAACCTCAAGAGAAGTAGCACAAGGAGGTTATTTTTTATATGATACTCAAGTTGGTAAATGGTAATAACCGGGAGATAATTGAATATGAAATTACATAAAACTGAAACTGTTTTGATAGGAATAACGTTTGGGATAATTTTTATTCTGAGTTTTATTTCATTTGTTAATGCTTCAGGTTTATTCCCGAACGAGAATAACTATGACGCTTTGATTGAAAAATATTCAAAAGAAAATAATCTGGATTTTTATTTTGTTAAAGCTCTAATAGCGCAGGAATCTGGGTTTAATCCCAATAGCGGATCTAATGTAGGCGCAAAGGGTTTGATGCAGTTAATGCCAAAAACTTTTAAGGCGGTTTGTAAAAATTCAAAAATAAATTGTAATAAGGGTATTCTTGATCCTGAAACCAATATTCGTGTAGGCACTGCTTATTTGGCTGATGTTTTAAAGAGATTTGAAAAAGCTTTCATTTTTTTTGGACCAAAAAGACATATGGAAGTTGGAAAACTGGCTTTAGCAGGATATAATGGTGGATATAGTCCTGATGCTGCACTGCAAACCTGGTTAAAAGAAAAAAGATATTACATGGGTAATCCAGATGGTACGCTTGGTAGGGATTCTAAAGCAGCTATGAAATTAGCAAATATTGCGAACACTATGCCTACTTATGATAATGTCCTTAAAATTATGAAGAACCCTAAATGGTTTTGGGTATCTAAGGTTAATGGTACGCTCATTAAACGCAAACCGGATCATAAACAAATAGAGGATTACGTTTCTAAGATTATGAACTATTATTCGCGTTATTCTGGTCGTTCTTATTTTGCAGGTGCTTATAGAAGTTCTGATTCTCTTAATTATAGATACTCTTTTATTTTAGATGATTTTATTTTAGATGATTCTCGTACTCAATGTCTGCAGTCTTATGCTCTGGAGGATTTGGTTTTGAAGATTAAATATTATGCTGTAAATGATGTTGAAGAAGGAGATTCTGTTTGCCCTATTAAATTAATTGACCTTCATGATCCTAATCTAGGAGATTCTAGCTTTGCTTATGATTCTCTTGGAATGTTATTGAAGGAGTCTTATTTTTATGAGCCTTTTTTTGATGCTTCTTATGATTATTATTCTAATGGACGTTTAAGATCTATTTCTAATAGCGGAGGTACGGTTTATTTTATCTATGATGGGCTTGGCAGAGTAAAAGAAGAGATAACAAAATATAAAGAAGGAAAGGCTACTAGTTTAATTTATGAATATAATTCGAAGGGTGAGTTAATTAAAACTTATGCTCCTGGAAAAACGACCACTTTTAGTTATAATGACGCTGGTCTTTTGACTAGAGAAGAATATGATATTGCCCTTGGAGAAATTCAGAGTAAAATTTATGGTGAAGATAGTGTAAATGAATGGATGGAACACGAATATGATAATGATGGAAATTTAATTTGTGAAAGAGATAATACTGGATATGAAATATGTTATGAATATACTACTGAGGAATCTTTTTGTCTGGGTTCTAATTTGGAACTAATAACTTGCCCTTATCAAAAACTAGTGCGAACTTGTACTGGAAATTTTTGTGAAGACATTGTTTATGATGAAGATGAGGATTTTTCACATTATGTTTCTGAATATGTTGGTGGATTTACAGAAGGCGAGCAACAGATTTATACTCCTTTGGAAGTGTATGATGAAAATTTTGTCATTGAAACAGATTGGGCTGAATTTAATTACGATCCTGAAACTCTTCTTTTAAGTTCTATAGATTATAAATTTAATGATCCTGATTTTTCAGATACCTCTTTTCTTTCTGAATTTGAGTATCATCCTGATTTTACTCTTGCGTATATGGAAAATGATGATTTTTATGAAAGTTATGATTATAATCCTCTAGGAGAACCAATCTCAGTTACATTTACAAAAGATTCTTCTACTAAAGAAGCTTTAACTACCAGTCCTGGATTTTTTGCTCTAGTTGCATCTTTAATTACAGGCATGGTGACTGGAAATTCTTTTGACCAGGAAATTACTTATTATTTTACTTCTCCAGGAGATGCAGATACTATTCATACTTATTCAGACTATACTCAATTAATTAACGAGTTTGAAGCCGAACACGGAAATATTCCTGAAATACCTTATTATCATTCTTGTGTCGTTGAGAGTTCTTCGAATGAAAATTCTTATGTTAGATACGATGGAGATATTTACTTTAATGAGTGCATCGATGAGAATAATTTGTCGATGTATGATTGCGGTATTGATATTTTTAGATGGGACTTTTGGAATATTAATGAGAAGATTGTTAAAAAAACAGAAGTTAATTGTGAGCTTGGGTGTTTTAATGGGGCTTGTATAGAGAGTGAACAAGTTTGTGATGGGACTGCGACAGATCCAGATTGTTGGTCGAGTGAAGCTACTGGTTTGGCTTGGGGGCCGATGGGAGTAGTTACAAATACTCAAAGTCTTACTGATGGTAAAACTAATACTGTTGTTCTTGCAGGTCTTGCAGGTGATTATCCTGCGGCAGATTATTGTTATAACTTGGTAGAAAATGGATATGATGATTGGTATTTACCTGCACATGATGAATTATGGACTGGTTGGGAAATTTTTGGCGTTGAAGGTTTTCCTAGTGGTGATTATTGGTCTTCTACAGAGAATACACAAGATTGTCCAAATTGTCCAAATGATTATGCTTGGGAGTTACAGGTTGGTACTCTTGTGATGGGTAATGATGAAAAAGACACGGAATGGTCTGTACGTTGTCTTCGAGGTATTGTGGGCAACGGAGAGAGTGATTTACCCGAAGAACCCAAAGCTCCTTCGAGCATTGAGAGTTAGAAATTTTTAAAAATACTTATTAATTCCGATTGGTTCTTAACAAATCTTTCTTAGTTAAATATAAAAAGAATGTTTTTTTATTTTGGTTATGAAGAAGAGTAATTTATTATTTTTGATT
>CAZNOS010000044.1:0-4695 GCA_964574775.1 Candidatus Woesearchaeota archaeon
CCATATCCACATCACATTATTAGAGAAAATAAGATGCTTACAGGAGCTGGAGCTGACCGTATGCAGACTGGTATGGCGTTATCATTCGGTAAATCTACTGGTAGAGCCTGCTTAATGAAGAGAGGAGATACAATTTTCATCATCGGAGTTACAAGTCCAAAACACGAGTCAATCGCGAGAGAACTTATAGGTTCTTCAAGAGCTAGAATGCCTTGCACAATGCATATTGAAACGACAAGAACAAAATAATCTGTTATTAATCAATATCTAGATTTCTAAATAATAAATTTAATAAATTTCCTATGACAAAACTAACAAACGAACACAGAGAAGAAATTGCGATAGAATGGCAGGGAATATACCCAACCGCAAACGAGTTTGTAGCTATGCGAGGATTTCCTCAGCCAACACTTCAGACACCGCTTAAAGTTCCAATACCAAGAGATTACTCAGGCATGGAAGATTTTAGATATTGCTATGATTTTCAATCTCTAGAGGTTTCTGTGGAAGATAATAGAAGACAAATCGACGCTAGAACATATCCAGAGACATCAGGTGGAACTGGACACAGAATTACATTAGGATTGGAATCGGGTAAATATAACGAATCTGAATTAATAAGATTGGAAAGTTTTTTAGCGCAAAGAATCGTTCCAGTAACAATGGGATATTCAGTCAGTGGTAGAATCGGCAGTCCAAGAATGTTGCATTACGTTGCAATACCATCCTTAGGGCAGGGTTCTAGTTTTGAAAAATTCGTTTTTGAATAATTCAATATATTCTTTTTTATAATAATGCTTATAAATATAACAAAACTGCGTTTTTTATGGACACAAGCAAGCCAATATATCCAACCCTTCCAATTGCAGAAAGGCTAAGGAATCTACCAGATCTTCTTCCTGGACAAAGTCAATTATTATATCATTTTGCAAGACATGTTGCGGATAGATTAACTCCGTCTCATATTGAACCGCATGGAATTTACGGAGATGTATTTGCGGGAGACGCTCTTCGCGCAATTGTAGAAATGAGGTTTCTTCCGAGCGAGAAAGATGTTCAGACGGTATACGGTTACAATTTCTCTAAAGAATTATTGGGACATTCAATGGGTGTTTATATTGATTTATTTGATAAAATTCCAGAAATGTTCTTCGCTGTTACGGATGGAAAATTAAAAGAAGAAATATCTAAAGAAACCGAACGACAAAGAAGATGCATCCCAAAAAGATTGGATTCCCTTGATCCAAAGATTGGTAAATTTGTGTCCGAAAGACCAAATTCACTAGAAATGAAACGGGCAAGATATAGGTCCGTGAGAGATGGAAGAGAATTCGACGCAAACCAAATTGAATATGTAGGACTTCCTTCTTCTCTCCATGGTTACGTTGCAGAACTGGCAGAGGTTCCACAATTATTGTTTTGTGGTGATGCAGATCATGCTTATTGTTGTCGAACAGAACCAGAATTTTTTGTTCCAATAGAAAGACACAAGGGGATTGTTCCAGCAGTAGCCTGGGCAGTACTAAAAGAAAACGCTGAAGTAGATTAAAAGTAATTATTTTCCAAACTTCAAAAAATCGTGTGCAGATTTTGCTGCAATCGCACCTTCTGATGCTGCAACAACTAACTGCTTAAATGAACTATCGCTATTATCCCCAGCGGCAAATACTCCGGGAATATTTGTTTTACAATTTCTATCTATCACAATAAATCCATTTTCATTTAACTTAACTCCTAATGGATTCACAACTTCAATCACTGGCGCCGCACCAATTTCAATAAAAATACCGTCGACATCTAGCTTAATTTCTTTAGTTTTATTGCCATCTTCCTGATTTAATATAATTCCACTAACTTTTTTTTCACCCAAGATTTTAACAGGATTTGTAAAATAATTTATTTCCACATTGTTCCTTCCCTCTAGTTTTTTCAAAGAAATTGGTTCGCATCTCATTTCAGATTTTCTGTATGAAACATAAACCTTCTTTGCAATTTCAGATAAATAAAGAGCTGCTTTTGCTGCAGAATCTGAACCACCAACAACTAAAACGTTTTTATTTTTGAAAAACATTCCATCACAAGTCGCACAATAACTCACACCCTTTCCGATAAATTCTTTTTCGCCCGGAATATTTAGTTTTCTATGTTGCATTCCAAGACCGATGATTAACGATTTCGCAGAAACAGTTTTTTCGTCAACTTCAGCAGAAAAAACTTCTCTTTTTTTAGAAACAGAACTCACTTCTCCCTCTAGAAATTCAACTCCAGCGTTCTTTGCTTGTTCTATTACCTTTGAGATTATTTCGGACCCAGTTCCAATCATTCCTGGCCAATTTTCGATATGTCCCGCAATATTCGCAGTTCCACCCAAATCTTTCGCAATTACAACAGTTCTAAGATTATATCTAACTCCATAAATTGCAGCAGTCAGACCAGCCATTCCGCCACCTAAAATCATTAAATCGTATTCATCCTTTTTTGCCATACTAACTCCCCGTATAAATTACTTATAAATATTACCTTTTAAAATAAAGGAAAGGGTGTTAACTAAAAAATAAAATTTGCGCAATAATTTTTAAGTCCCAAAAAGCGATAAGTTTTTAAATTTCCCATTATTTCGTAAACCATGAAACTGGATTTGCCAAAATTAGAAAGAAGGGAAGGCGGATTATTCTTGCCGAATAGACCGCAAAATGAGGTTTTACAAGTAGCATGCGCAAAAATCGAAGAAGTAAGATTTGAAGGATTAGACGATTTTTTAAATGCACTTCATCAAGAAGATTTCCCCTTTGGATTAACTTTGGGAATAAGAACAACAAATCATACCAATTTTCATTCTGGAATGAGAATTCCTAGCCCTGAAGACATTGTTTATTTTTTAGATTTGGGCAAAGTTACTCATTGGAATGAATTGGAAGATAAAGAAGTTTATGTTCATTATTCGCCACATAGTAAAGTTTACGGCATTACTTTTTCCGAAAGAGATTAAAATTTATTAAATTTTACTTATCTATATAATCAAAAAATCTCACTAGGGGACTTCCCATTAAAACTAATTTCGCTTTGCTCTAACATTTTATGCTGTCTTGCAACTTTGTCTAAAAATGTTCCTGCATATCCAGTATATTCTGGGCTAGTTAAACGTAAATATCCGCAAACAGGTCTCATAAAGATATAGCCTGATTTGACAAAAGCTGCAAAATCTGGGTCTTCCATTTTTTTCCCAGCAAATTCACCATATTGTTGCACTTCAAATCTCACATTTCGTCCAGCAAAACCTACATTAATTGCTTGTAAAAAATGAAGTGTATTTGGTTCACATGAGTTCAAAACATCAGCAACACTAAAAAGATATTCTCCTCCAGCTTTTCCTCTGACATCAAGAGACGCCCTTTCCCTGATTCCGTTGTGTGCTTCCTTAATTGTTTCATATGCAGAATTATGCTCCTGAGAGTCTCCCATTAATTCAGTTTGCGCATGAAGAAGTTTCGGTATTGTTTTTCTAGTAAGGCTATCTTCTGGAAATTTAGTATACGCTCCCCCTATATAACTTGCTACTTCAAATAATAATATTCTTGTGAAAGCATCAGACAACGAATGGGCTGTATTATTCCATGTATTAACAACATCAGTTAACTTCTTAGGATTATAAGTTTTTATCTCTCTATGTTGTTTCCAATGAGAAATAATAGGGACTATGTCCGTGTACGAAAATGGATCAATTACTAAAATTCTTTCAAGTTTTTGTGCATCATCAGAAACTCCTCTAAGTGGGTTTTGACTAGCAAGTACTGCATCAATTATCTTATCTACCATATACGTAAGATGTGTCATAATTGTTTTTAAATCTTTCGAAATATTAACTACTTTTAAAAGACATCAGTTTTGTTGAGGTGTTAGTTATTAAGAATTGTTAAAATTATTTCTTCTCAGCCTTTTCTGCTTCTTTCGCCAGCTCCTTATTAATACTCTCAAGAAAATAATCAAGAAACACGTTAATGTCTTTTTCTTCGTAAGCTTCCATGAACGCATCGTACTCAGCCTTTTCCATTTCTTGGTCGTAACCGCCACCAAAGGCATTTTCAGCCTCATTATACAAATAGTCAGCCATTCTCTTAGCTCCCTTCCAGCTCGTCTTATCAAAGCAATAAATGATCTTCTCAAGAACGTTTTCTCTTCTAAATTCATCAGAATATTTTTTCACTTCCGCGTCCGCACCCTTTTCAAACTCCCTACTTATGCTATCATCAATAGTCTGCAACAAATATCTTTTCGTGTCTTTCGGTGCCTGAAATACGTGCTCTGCTTCATGAACAACAATCGGTAAAAGTGCGGGTAAGCTCAAAAACTCTAAATCTGACTTGTTAAAAAAGATAATAATATTATGACCCTGTTCCTTTGTAGCCGAAACAACATCCGAGAAACTCCAAACTTCAGTATCATACGGCATTGCCTCATTGTCCATTAAAAAATTAGATGCAATAGTATTCACGACCCAATCTTCAGGGAATTTGTAGAAACCAATCAGTGTTTTAATATTATTCTTAAAATTAACCCTATTTTTCTTCCAAAAATCCGGTCTATCAGATTTCAACTCTTGCCTGGCTTTCTTAATTTGCTTCAAAAATCTGTCAAAATCATCAATTCTACCTTCCATGCTACTACTAGAAACTCGGAGTATTTAAGGCTTCTGAC
>CAZNOS010000044.1:4795-6217 GCA_964574775.1 Candidatus Woesearchaeota archaeon
GTTCTCTTAATTAATTTTCTATTCTTTCGGCATTTATTTTCAACAGATTCGGCATTAAAATGTGCCGACCTACCCTTAAAATCCCCACTTCTTGTGAAAACCCCCACTCCGCCTGGGTCATAGGGCCATCCTTTCGCCATCAAATACCTCTCATGCAACTCATGTATCAAAACATATGGAATTTCTTTATGATAGACATCGTCATCTATCCAAACCTCATTCTTCGGCACAAAATTATACACATATTCATGTCCGCCCTGAGCGTAATCAATAAAAAATAAACTTCTAACTAAATCTCCATGAACTAACCAAATCTTTAGATTTTTAGTATATTTTGTAAGTAATTGTTTTTTACGTACTTTTTTTAAAATAGCATTCTCAACTTTCATCTTCTTTATTTTCTTAAGAAATCCAGACTTTCCCCTCTCCATCTTCTCTAGTTTGTTTGCTAATTTCCAAGCCTCTTTGTAGCTTTTCCCTTTTTTCATGGCTCTTTTAATATTCAAAAAATTATCTATATAGTATTGAGCTTCGCCTTCCCCTCCATTCTCATAATCTATCCAAAATTCATTTTTAGGAATAAAGTGCATATACCAAGAATACCCAAAATTACCAAATTCTGGATCTAAATTATTTCTTATCCAAAAACCATTAACATACCACACGGAATATCCATCAAAAACCCCTATTTTTTTTATATAAACTTTATTTCTGATAAAATTTTTCATTATAAAACTTAAGTAATTTTTCTTTAAATAGTTTTGTTATTTTTACTTTTAGTGAATTTTTTAAAAATCCATAGAATAAAATTTAAAATCAGATAAACAATTATGTAAAGGGGCAAAACCATAACGGCGACGATTAAAAACATAGATTCCCCATATCCAGCCATATTTACAAAATAATTATATAAAAAAACAGACAAAGAAAACACAGCTACAAAAACTACGAATCTTTTCCAGTTTAGTATAAAATATTGTTTTAATTCCATTACTTTTTTACAGCAATCCAGAAAACAATTACGAATGCAAAAAGTCCATAGACACAGCCTGGTAATAGTAGGTCATAAGATGCACCATTAAGAATATTCAATGGAGCAAAAAATAACTCATAAACTGCAAAATACCCAGAGAATAAAATTCCTAAAAATGAAAGCACAACAATCGTTTTTCTGAACATTAATTTAGAAAAAAGTGAAATACAGGCAAATACAAATATGGCTAAAAAAATTCCAAATCCAAAAAAACAAGTCGGAACTCCTAAAAAATACGAACATCCCTCGGTTAAAGAACACGTTCCAGAAAATAATTTAGAATAACTCAAATAACCAGCAAAGAGTATACCAAATAAAGACAATCCAAATATCCACCACATCCTCTTTCGCATATTATATCAAGGTATTTTCGGTTTATAAATCTTATT
>CAZNOS010000045.1:0-6186 GCA_964574775.1 Candidatus Woesearchaeota archaeon
AAGAAATTAAGAAGTAAAGATTTATAATTCTGTATTGTATTCGTTATTTATGAGGTTGATTGGAAAAAAGCGTGGACAACAAGAAATTGTTGGATTTGTTTTAATTGTTGTTTTGGTAGTTGTGGCGTTAATGATTTTTTTAATAATTTCTTTAAATAAACCGTCCGTTACAGCGAAGAGCAAATTCAGTGAAAGTTTTTTATCTAGCATTATGGCCTACACTACAGAATGCGTTGTCAGCGAACCGCGTAAGGAGACGATGATAGACTTGATTGAAAGTTGTTACAAAAATGAAAGATGCGACAACTTAAACAGGCCATCATGTGATTACCTGAACGAGACTATGGCGTCTATAATGAACGATTTGCAAGTTTCCGATAATACGATTTCTTCTTATTTAGTAAACATATATTGGGAAGACGAAGAGGAGACTGAAAGAATTAATTTACAGGGATTTCCGATGGGAAGAAGGTGTAATGGCGGAACTCTTAATGGTGAAATAACTCCTATTTATGTTGATAATGGTATGCTAAATGTTATTTTAGAATTGTGCCAAGAGTAATTATATATTTATCTGGAGATTTAAAGAATCAATCCTTAAAACTGGACGAAGGGATTCTTTTGCGCCATTTTTTTCAGAGTGAAATTCGACAAAGCCAAATCTTTCTAAAAATTTAAGATCTCCGTAAACGGACTTGAAATCTCGCTTCAGAATTTTTGCTAAATCATAAATAGATTTTGGTTTTTTTCTTTTCAGCGTATATAAAATTCTTGTTTTTTGATTACTGAAAAGTTTTCTTAAAAGCTCTATATCTTCTGGATTATAGCTTGATTTTTTTGTTTTTTTGGATAGAAACCTTGAAACGATCCCGTTTTCCTCGGCACCTATGTCAATATACATTGTGCTTGATTTTTTTGTTGGCATTCTTTAATTAATCATCTCGTTTTTAAAAACCTTGTTCTTTTCTAATTAAGAAGGTTTATAAACGACTCAAAATTCGTATTATTAGAATTAGCAAGACTTTTTCTGATTTAATATGGAAAATACTAATATTGAAAAATTTAAAAAACTTGGAATAGAAGGAGAACTACTTAGAGCAATAGAAAGAGAAAATTTTGAAAATCCTAGCGAAATTCAAGAAAAAAGTATTCCACTTGTTTTGGCCGGAAACGATGTTATTGCAGAATCTGCAACTGGCTCTGGAAAAACACTTGCGTTTGGTTCTGGTATAATTCAAAACTGTTCAAAACTTGGAAAAATACAAGCACTTGTTCTTGTTCCGACGAGAGAATTAGCAGAACAGGTAAGTAAGAGTTTGGATAAATTTTCAGAATTTAAGGGCTTAGAAATCGTTTCTGTTTACGGCGGAGTAGATATTAATCCTCAAATGAAAAGAATGCGATATGCTGACGTTGTTGTTGGAACACCAGGAAGAATCTTGGATCATATTGAAAGAAAAACAATCTATCTTGCAGAAATAAAAATGTTGGTTTTGGATGAAGCGGACAGAATGCTCGATATGGGTTTCATTAGAGATATTGAAAAGATAATTAGAAGTTGTAATAAAGAAAGACAGACACTTCTGTTTTCAGCTACGGTTGCTCCTGCGATTGTTGAAATTTCTAAGAAATATATGAGAAATGCAAAAATAGTTTCGGCAGAAAATCGTGTTGATCCGACTAAATTAGCGCAATCTTATTATGACGTTATGGATAATGAAAAGTTTTCTTTATTGGTTAATTTATTGAAAGGCGAATCAGCTGGCTTAGTAATGGTTTTCTGTAATACAAAGCATATGGCTGATTCGGTAGCTCACAATTTGACAAAGCATGGGATTGATGCGGCAGCGATACATGGCGACTTATCTCAAAACAAGAGAAATAGAATAATGGAAGATTTTAAGGCTGGAAAATGCTATGTTTTGGTTTGTACTGATGTTGCAGCTAGAGGACTGGACATTCAGGGCGTTTCACATGTCTATAATTTCGATGTTCCGATTGATGCGGATAATTATGTCCATAGAATTGGAAGAACGGCTAGAGCTGGAAAGAACGGAAAGGCTATAACGATTTTGGGCAGTAGAGATTATGAAAATTTTTCTAAGATAAATGGCAGGATTGCGGAAGTAAAAAGAGAAGAAAACCCGAAGTTTGAAATGCTATTTGTTGAAAGACCCCATAGAGAAAGACGAGATTTTGGTGGCAGAAGTTCTGGCGGAAGAGGCGGCGGTTTTAGTCGTGGTAGGTCCGGTGGAAGTTTTGGAAGAAGAAGTAGTGATAGCCCTAGTCGAGGCGATAGAGAGAGCGAAGATTCTGGACACGGAGAAAGAAGGTCAAGTAGAGATGGTGGACAGAGTGATGGATTTAGACCAAGAAGAAATTTTAGTTCTGGCGGAAGAAGATTTGGTGGAAATAGAAATTTTAGAAGATAAATTTAATTTGTAATAATAACTTAATTTTGAAATGGAAACATAATAAATTATTGTTTATCTAAAATCTCTTGCTTTTTCTTTAAAGTTTCTTCTTTTGCCATAATTTCTTTTTTATAATAATCGACTAATTCTGGATTTCCCTGCTCTTCCGCTATTTTCTTTTTATCTTCATGGATATCTATTTGCTCTTGCAAAGAATCTATTCCCCTCCGTAGTCTCTTTTTTCTGTTTGTCATTTCAACTTGCTATTTAAATTATTTAATTCTTGTTCTAAAAAGTTTATTAACTTTTCCTCCTGATCAATGGGAATATCTGTGTCTTTGTCAAAATCTCCGCCTCTAACTCTTCTATATACTTCGTACACTTTTAAATAATCAATATTTAGAGAATTTAACCATTTTTCAAACGAAGAATTGGAGTATTGAATATTTCCCAAGATGCCATTGATAATAAAAACGCCCCTTAGTCTTAGAATTAAAGAATAAATAACGCTATCTGAAGAATATTTCCCGGTTTTCTTATCTAGCCCCATTATCTCTCTGTTTGATTTTATAGACTCTTTAGTTTGCTCAATAAATTTGTTAAAATATCTGTTATTTATCTTTAATTCTTTTAATTTTTCTAGATACCCCTGATTTATTATTGCCTCTGCCTCTCTAAATGCAGAATACATTAAAATAGGATTTGTCTTTATTGCACTTGGAATTTCTTCCTCAGTTAAAACAACAAACCCTTCTAGTTTAAATTTTTCTTTTGCTATTATCAAAACGTCTAAATCTGAAGATTCGGTAGCTTCTTTTCTAGCATGTGAACCATATAAAAAAACGGCAATGACTTTATTCAAATAAGGATAAAGTTTTTCAAGAACTTGCTCTTTTATGCTTTTTTGCCCAAGTCTAACTATCAAAACCTTTTCGTTAATCCATTCCTTGGGTGCAAATATATGTGCCCCATTTCCGACTTGACTTACGACCCTAATTAGTTGTTCCTTTTCTTCTATTCTCATGTATATACTGGGTATATACTAGTATTTAAAGCTTGTGTTTGTAGTCAAGCAAGGGCGTATACTATGATCGCAAAAAAATGATTAATGAAGCAGAAAATTTCTTAGTACGAGTTAAAATTATTCTGAATAAATTAACAAACGAGAAAATAATGCAAATTAGAGAAAGTTTCAGATGAGTATATTTTTTTATCGTATATAATCTTGTAAATATATGGTGTACATTACCATATATACGATAATATTTTTTAAATAAATTCTTTATGAAAAATTATATATTTTTCTCTAAAAATACGCAAGGTTTATAAGCAAAACGACTAAAATTGACAGTTATTCGGTTTTAGAAGGATAAGCTTTAAAAAGGACAAAAAACTCATATATTTGCACATTATTATAATGTGCATGACTAGGTATCGCGAAAGCGATATCAAAGTGATTACAACTCGTAATTCCCTAGTTATGAGATCCGGCCAGGCTATTAGAAGCAAATCCCTTTCGGGAGCCTCGACAGAGGCGGCTAACTGATAGTGCTGAAAGGAGGTTTTAAAATTATGAAATTAAATATTAAAAAAGTTGCTACAGTATTAGGAAGTGCTTTAATGTTAGGCGCTACAGCTGGAATGGCTGCAGCTGCTAGCTTTACACCATCATCTTTTACAGACGGTGGAGTTGCTATTGTTGTTGGCTCAAATGCCGCACTTAGTGACGGTTTAGCAGCAGTTAGCTTAACAAATAACTTAGCAGGAGACTTAGCTGGTCAAACAGCTACAGGAACTAGTGCTTCTACAGTAACAGGTGGAGATTCTTATAAAATAGAGAAAACTTCAACTAAATTTCAATTAGGTACTTATGTAGGAAACATCACTACTAATTTAGATAATGATGAATTACCCTCTTTACTTAAAGAAGGAAAATACATAGATGACGATAATGAGGAATTTGATTACAAACAGACTCTTGTTGTTAATAGTACTCTACAATTGAAAATGTTCAGTGATGATGATTATGCAAAAGATATGCCTACTCTTGGATTCAAGATAGCTGCTGATGAAAACATCATGACTTACACATTAGATATGACTGATAAGCCTACTTTTAATAAGTTAGAAACGACTAACTTGCCTATAATGGATAAAATGTATTATGTTCTGGATGTAAATTCAGCTAATGATACTATAACATTAATGGACTCTGCTTCAAGTTCAGAGGTTGAAGAAGGCGCTACAGAAACTTTAACTGTTGACGGTAAAACTTACGAAGTTTCCGCCAAAATATCTTCAGGTACAGAAGTAAAACTTACTGTTAATGGAGAAACAACTGCTACACTTAACGAAGGTCAAACAAGAAAATTGAGTGACGGAGCTTATGTGGGTATCAAAGATATCTCATATAACGCAAAGGAAAGTGGAGTAAGTAGTGTTGAGTTTAGTATCGGTAAAGGTAAGTTAATAATTGAGAACGGTCAAAAGGTTTTAATTAATGATGAAGATGTTGACAATGTCTACGGACAAATTGTTAATGATTCAAATACAAAATTAAACAAAATCGTTCTTAACTGGACTGCTAATGACGAAATATTCTTAACGGAAGATACTTCTTTGACAATGCCAGGATTTGGTGTTGTTAAGATGTCCTTTGGTGGAATGACTTTCCCAACTACAGAAACATTTAGTGTTAAAGCAGGTGGGAATGACTTCGTAGAATTATCTGACTTCCCATTGAAAAGTGGAAAGGCTGATATTGCATTAGTTGCTAAGGCATCTGGAAATACTAACTATACTTCCATTGGTTCAGATAGTGATGAATTAGTCGTTACATCTTCCGGACTTACATTGACTTTCAATAAGTCAGCGTATGAAGGAAATGACGAGTATTTTGTTGCTTCATGGACAGATGGTGACGATGCAGAATCTTATTTAATTAGGCCAGTAGGATTTACAGACCCAACAAGCGGAGACGACTCTGTCGACTTTGAATATTGGGATGGATCTTCATGGACTAAGAAATATGATAACTCCGAGCAAACAGATGATATAAGCTTCGGCAATCTTGAGTTAGATGTTACAACATTGAATTCCACAACTGGAAATCAATATGTAGTTCTTACTGGAGATTCTGAAATATCTTTCAACACTCTTTATTCTAAAGAAGGTTTAAAGGTATTCTTGCCTTGGGCAAATACTACTGTTGCATGGGGCGGTATCGTTCAACGTGGATCTGCTGTAGATGCTTGTATAGCGTATAGTAAAGTTTACAATGGGTCTTCTTCAACTGGAAATGTTGCAGGTCTTATACAAGATACTGTAAGTTTCAATTTGACTGCTGCACCTACAGTAAATACTACTACTACTTGTAATGCTAGTACTTTCGCTTTGATTTTCCAAGAGGAAAATAAGGATGAGGATAAAGCTGCTGGACAAAAGTTTAATGTAACTATTGGAAACAATGGTGCATCTAACTATTATGCATCGGCTACAACTGTAAACGGATATAACTCTACAAGAGAAAAGTCTGCTACAGATGTTTACCAAATGTGGACATACTCTCCTTTAGCTACTATGTTAGTTGAAGATGATTCTGAAGAACAGGATGGAGTTACAATAACTTATCATGGCGGAGAATCTTTCGGAGATGTTTATGTATTAGCTCCTAGTGCTACAGTAGCTGCTGGAACACCAGGTAGTGTATCCAATGTTGGATCTGTAACAGTTCAAGACACTGAGGTTTCCTCAGTATCTGGCAAGAATTTAA
>CAZNOS010000046.1:0-5914 GCA_964574775.1 Candidatus Woesearchaeota archaeon
ATTCCTTGTTGTAAAAAATCGTTTAAATTTTGTTTAACCGCAGTACTGCCTCCGGTCGGGTCAGAATACAAAGCATAATTCACAACCGAGCCTGTTTCCTCACTTAATTGTTGACTATAATAATAAAACTTCTTCGGAGCATCTGCCGTCGTAACTGTATTATGTAAAGAAGTAATACTGACAATTATCGCCGCAATTATTACCGCACTCAAAATAAAGAACTGACCTCGCTTATTTAGATGTATACTAATTAGGCGATGATCCTCACAGGAACCTCGTTTATTCATGTTTACCACCAGTTCTAAATTTTAGAACAAATGTTCTAATTTCTAGAACAAATTTTTTTGCCTTACTAATACATTCTAGAGCGTTGTCTTTATTTCCGCACTCAATAACACCATACATAAAGTTATTTCTATGCTTTCTTATTTTGTTAAAATAATTCACCAATTCTTCGTTAAACCCAACTTTTTCCATAAACTCAAATGCATTTTTATGATGCTCTTTGCCAATCGGACGATATCCAATAGATTGCATAAAAGCAATAATTGACTTCAAGACAGCAGTATATGAAATAGTAATCGCCCAATCATAATCTCCAGAATCAAAACTATTTTCGGCAGAAATAACGTCCCTATCCGAACTATCGCAATTAAACTCTTCTTTCTCTACCGTCTCAATTTTTCCCTCACTCAACAATTTGTCTAAATTCATTTTCATCTCCAATTATAAAAATTTTATTTTTTATCAAAATATCCTTCAATAATGCCATAGATCTGTTTTTCTTCAAATCGTCAACTTTCCAAACAACAGCATTAATTTCTCTGCCGATTAATTTCTCTGCCGATTTTAATTTTTCAAACACTTCAGATTGAGTTACGTTTCCAACTACAAGCAAATCAACATCGCTGTCTGCATTAAATTTATTATTAGCAAAACTTCCAAAAATCAATGCGAATTTCACATCCAATTTATTAATAGAATTACTTATGGGGTTATAGACCGCATCGGTTTTAATTAAAATATTCTCTAAATCCTTTAAAAATGGACATTTTTTATTTAATTTAATATCATTATTTTCAATTGTTAAAATACCACATTCCACAAGATTATCCACTTCACTCTTTACTGCACTAACCGATATTCCCGTTTTTTTAGATATATCCCTCAAATAACTGCTCTCTTTATTAAAAAAGAAGAAAAACAGAATCTTAACTCTATTCTTAGAAGTAAATATCCTAGTAGTCACCATCTTCATAAAACAACATCGTTAAACTTGTTTATAAAACTTATCAAATTCAGAATAATAATGCTTAAAAGCACATTTTATGTGTATATTCCATGGCAAGAGAGTTGAAAAAACTCGCAAGAGAAGAGATGGATTATCTCATAAGATGTTTAAATCAGCCATATACTTTTCATCCAGAACCACAAGTTCCAAGATTAACAGAAGAAGCCCAAAGTTTAAACGAACAGGATTTTAGAGCTAATAAGTACCCACATTTTACCAGATTCGAAAATGCGACGAGATCATCTTTTATCGGTAATATGGGAAGAGCGCTAGAAGAAGTAGAATATTGGGATTCTAGTAGAATGCAATTTCCGATTCCTGAAATTTCTTCCAGTATTGGCGTAGCGTTTAATCCATTTTTATTTACCGAAGTTAGAGATAAAACAAAATGCGATTCTCAAATAAGATTAATAAGACTATGTAAGACAGAACAAACTTATACTCCAAGTCGAATCGTAAGACCATTCAGGGAAATTTCAACGAAACTACAGGCAGAGAGCGGCCTTCCGTTGAGCTCTGAAATATTAGGGAGACTGGCAAGAGAAGATTTGGGGGAAATCTTCATCTATAGCGCAGAAAAGGGATTCAAATGGTGGCTAATGGGTGTTCAAGAAACAAGAATACCGACGCTAAAATCATTAATTTATTCCGTTGAGAGAAGACCACTATTGTTCATACCCGGAGGAATTTTCCCAATTCAAAGTGGAGCTGTTGACAAACAGAGAGAATTAGAAATAAAAGAGGCCATTGCTAATTTCACAAAAGAATATACTAGAACCAATCTTTTAAAAACAAAGGACTAATCCGAATAACTTATAAATCCAAAATTGCTTTAAATTACATGAAAACAGAGCTAATTTTAAAAGAGGTTTTGGAAAACATTTCTCCATCCAAGCAAGAACTCACAAAAATACAAAAACAAGCAAAAAATATAATAAATATTCTCAAAAAAGTTAATTTGAAAGCAGAAATTGGCGGAAGTTTAGCCAAGGGAACAATTTTAAAAAAACAGAATCAAGACGTAGACTTATTCGTAGTCTTAGAAAAAGAGAAAATAAATCAATTTCCATCTTTACTTAAAAAAAGTAAGTTGAATTTCGAAATTATTCACGGCTCAAGAGATTATGCTAAAGTTAACGAAGAAAATCTAATATTCGAACTAATTCCAGTTCTAAAATTCAAAAAACCAGAACAAACAGAAAACGTAACAGACTTTTCGCTAGTTCATGTAAAATATATAAAAAACTTAACAACTAAAAACAAGAAATTTGCCGACGAGATTAGACTCGCAAAAGCGTTTTGTCATGCTCAAAATTGCTATGGTGCAGAAAGTTATATCGGTGGATTTTCAGGTTATGCTTTAGAAGTTTTAGTTTGTTATTTTGGTGGATTTTTAAAATTTTTAAGCGGAATACAAAAAGAAAATATAATTGACCCAAAAAAATATTTTAAAAACAAAAATGAAATTTTAAGAGAATTAAACCAAAGCAAACTCCAGTCTCCAATTATTCTGATTGATCCAACCTACGAATACAGAAATGTTTGCGCCGGTCTCACAAAAGAAACGTTCGATTTATTTATTAAAAGTGCAAAAGATTTTTTAAAATCTCCGTCAAAAGATTTTTTTGAAAAAAAAGAATTTAATTTGCAAAATTTCAAAGATAAAAATAAAGATTTAGACATTTACGAACTAGAAATAAAAACAAATGCGCAACCAGGAGACATTGCAGGAACAAAAATGAAGAAATTTTTCAAATTTATCATAAAGGAATTAGAGAGAAAAGAACAGAGTATCGTAGATTCTGAATTCATTTATACCGACGGACAAGAATCACTAGCCTATCTTGCGATTAAAACAAGACCAGAAGTAGAAATCATCGGTCCTAAAACCGACATGGAAAAAGCAATAAAGGAATTTAAAAAAGTCAGAAAAACGACATATGTTTCCAGAGGATTCGTTTGCGCAAAGGAAAATGTTTCGATTGATAATATCTTCACAAACAGCACATTAATAGCAGAAAGTATGAACGTAGGTTTTGATTTTAAGAAAATTTAATACCTCTTTACGAGTTCCATATGATCATCGATTCTCTCTAAAACTCGAGGCATTCTTTCCGGGGCAATACGCGGGTAATATTTTCTAACAACAGCCTTTAATCTCTCGACGCTACCACTCATTTCATCCAACACTCGTCTATCTCCTGTTTTCCGATAATAATCTCCAAGAAGAGCAATTTCAATTCCCGGAACAAACGAATGAGCAATATATTTAGCACACTCAACCGGATGTGTCAAAAATGGAATCATAAAAATATTCTGTTCGAGAAGTATATAAATATTATTGTAATAACTAATTATTCCTACCGTCTAAATCTTCCTTACTCAATTTCATACTAGATTCAATATCTATCATATATTTTCCCTCTTGTAACTTAAAAACAATCGGCTTTCTATTCAACAAAGAAACTAAATCTATCTCAAATTTACCAGGAGCCACGACCCTAACCGACTCAATATCTAAAATAACTGGTGCGTCATCGTCTTCAACCTTCAAGATTTGTCTAACATCCGCTTCTACCTTCTCTTTTTCTGCCTGATTGAATTCTTGTAACGGCACACTCTTTTCTTCTTGCATTTTTTTAGCCATCTCATCTCTTATATAGAAAAAAAATCGACTTCCGCACTTTGAACATCCGTCTAGAATTTCCTTACTTCCAGCTTCTATTATCTTACTACAGTGAACGCATTGATGTGGCATTTACAAACTCCAGAAACAAAAAATCCTCAGACTTAATAAAGGTTATTGTGCCAACTACTTTTTTCTCATAATAGCATAAACAACAGCAATTCCGAGTCCAGTTAAAATAAAGTTAAACCAATTAAAAAACGGCAACTTAACCGATACAGAGCACGGATACTCAATAGTTTGATTTACACAGAGAGGATCAAGAGATCCAACGGCATCATAGTAAATAATTATTTTACCCTCATCTGACCCACAAAGATCTTGCCTTGAATTCGGTCTTTCAGACCAGCTACACGTAGAAGATGAATTGGTTTGACATGCACCAGTAAGGGGATCTATGGTACCACAGCACGTTTCACGAGTAAATGAAGCCTTACATATATCTAATGCATTGTCCCAAGTGCATCCACAAGAAGTATAATTTGTACATTCATCAGTACCGGAAAAATACGTAACATAAGATCCAGAAGAAGCACATATGCCCGCATAGTTTGAACCAAAACTTTCAATTAATGAAATTGCAAACCATGGATTAGCTGTGTTACAAAATATCTCATCATCTATACCAGTACAGTCAACAATAGTAGTATTAATAATACGACACTCTGCTTCGTGGGCACTATTTATATATGGAACAAATCCAACTGGGCAACACCAATTATCAGAATACTGACTATCATTACAAACATTTTTAGAACTATATGTACCGTTATAAATCCAAACTATTTGAGAGGGATTCGTATCATTTTGCCAAAAAGCAGTAGCCGTAGTAGCATTACAACTCCATCCTTGAGAACCAGTTGAGAAAATTAAAGTAGTATTTGCCTCATAGATAGCAGATGTCGCAAAATTTGCCATTAAAACTAAGGATAAAACCACAAACAATAAACTTACAATATGTTTTTTCATTCCGTATACCTCACATTTAAATTAACAACGTGTCTTCCAGACGTAGAATATCTGTATCTGAAAACGACTGCCTGACTATAATTTGCATCTAAATCTCCAAAAATAGAATTTCCATCTCCAAGATTCCAACTGAAAGTCAAATTGTAAGCTGACGTAGTTTGAGTTGTTCCAGGCGCATGCACAAAAGAACAATTCCATAATCCATCATCAGTCTTAAATACTGGATTATTTATCATAATTCCAGAAGTACAATTTACGACATAAGTTTGCGAAGCATTAAATTGAACCCATCTCGCACCATAAGCCGCACCATTAGCAGGACTAGTTACAATGGGAACAACGTTTATTCCCTCTTCTAAAATATGAACATTTCTAGTTACAGAAACCTCATCACCCCTCGTCATTCCCTTCGCAGATATCTTCCATGTATAAATTCCAGGTTGAGAATAGTTATGTCTTGTATTCGCAGAAGTTGAATTAATATACGAAGAATAATTATAAAATATAGCGTTAGTTCCGTCTCCAAAATCCCATGTTATTTTCAGCAAATCATCCTGGTCCGTCGAACTCTGATTAAACCAAATATTATATCCCACAGAATAAATAGCGCCATCCGAGGGAGCAACTCCGTTTATAATAGTCTGATTATTATTGTTAGATCTCACTGTTAAATTTCCTGAAATATTTGAAGCACCAGCAGTTGTTACATTAAATCTTTTTTTGTCTGTATTAGAAATTATCCAAGGCTCATAAGCACTTTCAGAAGATATTCTATTCGCAGTATTCCAACTCCTACTACTCCAACTAAATGGATTCCACCAAACAGAAGAACCATTAAATTCCTGAACGGTATAATTTATAGTTTTGTTTGTCAATAAATATCCGCCATAAATCATCAAAACGCTATCTCCATTATCTGTCTCGTTAATTTTATTTCCCATCATATCTGCCCAATAAGTTATATTAAG
>CAZNOS010000047.1:0-5807 GCA_964574775.1 Candidatus Woesearchaeota archaeon
AAAAAGAAGTGTCCGCATTGTGGGAAGATGGTAATTTTATTATGTTCTGCATGCTGGAGATGCGCGGATTGTCCGATGGATTGTAAAGTTCATATGAAAAGAACTATTGATGGAATAATCGGTAAAAGTAAGTAGTGGTAAAATTTAAATAGGTTTTTTATTGGTATTCTACATGGGTTCGGAAAAAAAATGTTCTTCGTGTGGGAAGATGGTAATTTTATTGTGTGCTGCTTGTTGGAGATGTAAAGATTGTGAGATGGGATGTTCTTGCCATATGCAAAGAAAAGTGGATGGAGTTAATAAAATAAAAAAAGATAGTTTCTTAAAAAATCTTTCAAGAAAATAATTATCTTGATTCTACTGTTTTAGCGTCTACGAATCTGCCAACTCTTTTATAATATTCTACAAGTTTTTTCTTTATCATTGCTTTTTCTAAGTCGTCTATTTTTAATGTTAAAAGATGTTCGTAGAATTTTACAGCATTAGCCATTCTCATTCTTTTTTCTAAATCATTAGCAACTGCAAAATAAATATTTTTTCTCGCAAGTGCAACTTTAGATTGTTGTTCCGCATTTCCTTCTCTGGACGCTCTTGCAAAACTGTCGTCTGCAGCTAAAATATTTCCTGCCTTTGCGTAGTATTCTCCGGCTTTAAGATAAGTATCTATTTTTTCTCTGAATGTTATATCGTAACTAGCTTTTCCGGCCATTGCTTTTGCAGCTTTGTCGAACATTAATTTTCTATCGTATAAATCTGCAAGCATACCAAGTGCAAATTTTTTCACATCCATGTTTACATCAGAAGTTTTTAAGACAGATTCTAAATATTCCATCTTTGTCAAGTCTGTATTTAAAGATTCAAATTTTGCTTTTACGTCTTGGAATAGCCTCTCTTTTACATTCACCATCTTTTCTCTAGAGATGTTTCGTTTTTAAATATTGTTGTTTAAAAAATAAAAAAAATAATCCCGTAGGAATGATTCCTACGGGAAAATAAATGCCGATTTTACTCGGTTTATGAATTTATATTGAAATCAGTTCGATTCCATTAGCGCTATCTATTTTTCCAAAGCTTTGAGCAGCGACGTATCTTGCGCCTAATTTCTGTGCGCTTTCGATTATTCCGCCTGCAGCAAAACTAGTTAGTAAAACCCAAACAGGTTCTTCTAATCTTAAATAGTCAAGTTTGGACATTGGAACATTCCTAAGAATATCTAAAGATTCGCCTAAAACTAAAACGTTTTTTCCTCTAATTTCAGAAGCCATTTCTTTGATTTTTTTCTTGTCTTCTGTACTTAGTGTTTTTTCGCTTTTGGTTTTTGGAGCTTCTTCGACTCTTTCTTCTCTGTAGTTTCTTTGCTGCCCATAAGATCGATTATCTCTATATCCAGAGAATCTATTGTCTCTGCTTTCGAATCTTTTTGGTTCGTCAAATTTTTTGAAAAATTCTTCAGGTGTAACTTTCTTTCTTAATGCAAGATGAAGTTCTTTTCCCGCTAATTCTTCAACTTCTTTTCCGTCTGGAGCTTGAGCGATGTATGCGATTTTTGCGTTTGCGCAAACATTTGTTGCGATGAGTTTTCCACCCCGATCGCCGTCTACAAAAAGAGTTAATTCTTTTTCTTCTCCTAACTTAGCTATTTCAGCTGGAAGTCTAGTGCCATTCATGCCGATAACATTTGTTATATTATGTTTCAACATGTTTACTACATCAGCTCTACCTTCACAAACAATTATTTCTTTTCCGGATAAATCTCCTGCCGATAATTGTTCATCGCCATAAGAAATTATCTTCATCGTTCTAGAAGATTCTCTAAGCTCTTGTCCGATTTCTTGAGATTCAAGTTCTCCGCCCTTTATTCCAGAAAGAAGCTGTTTAGCTCTTTCCATAATATAGTCTCTCTTGCTTCCTCTAACGTCTTCAACTTCCCTAACGGTAATTTTTGCGTCAGTTGGACCAATTTTTTCAATTGTTTCAAGAGAAGCAGCGATGATTGTAGTTTCTGTTTTGTCTAATGCAGATGGGATGGTGATTTCACCTTTTGTTTTTCCGCCTTCTGTAGTTAACTCAACATCTATTCTACCAATCTTGCCTTCTTTTTGAAGTTCTCTCAATTCAAGGTCACTTCCAAGTAAACCTTCAGTTTGTCCGAAAAGTGCTCCGATTACATCGGGCTTTTCAAGTAGACCTTCTGCTTCGAAATCTGCTGAAATAGTATATTTTATTGATGCTGGACTTACTTTTGCCATTTTTCCTCCGTGTGTATTTAGTTATATTAGAAAAAGTGATTCTGCAAATAGCAGTAAAATGAATATGAAGTTTGGCTTAGCCAAAACGTGATATTGATTGTGAATGTTAATAATCATCAACCGACACTTTTCCTAATGACCTAACGAGCTAAAATCGGTTTTTAAAGTTTGTGTTTTATTTGACTGCCTAATGCGAAACAAAAATATTTATAAACATTGCAAAAAGTTAAAAAACATCTAAAAAGGTGCTAAAATGATAACAGAAGAAAGAGGCAGAAATCCAGAAGAAGATAAGTTGGACGAATTTTGCGAAGAGGATTTGGACGAAATCGAAGTGGAGTAATCTGCAATGGTAGAAAAAAATATAGAAACTGATGATGAAGACGAGTCTAGCCTAGCAGAGCAAGCAAAGAAGGACGCTAAAGATCAAAAGAAGTCATTGGTTAAGGTTGTAGAGGAAGAGGATTTTGATGATGAAGACGAGCTTGGTGATGACGATATAGATGAAATAGAAGAAGAGTAAGGTTTTTAATTGAGGAGATATTATGTTTTTTATGAGGGGTGTTAATAAGAGAGGGTCTTCGCATTTGGAAATAATTATTTCATTTGTGCTTTTCGTTGGATTTGCTCTTTTTTTGATGGCATATCTACAACCTACTCAACAGAATACGTTGCAGGATTCTATTCTTCTCGGAATGAAAAATAAATTTTTTGATAATATTATGACCAATGTTACTATTGCATTTGTCAAGAAGGGAGATAATTATACTCAATGGTCGACTTGTTCGAGTTTGCCGATTTGTAAACCCATCGAGGTTAGTGGGGATTATTCTGTTAATGTATCAATTCCAAGCACTTGTTTTTATTATGTTTATGTTTCAAGAGAGTTTTCTCCAAATGGCTTATCTAACTGCACTACGTCGAATTACACAATTGGATTTGTGGAAGTGCAAATAGTTTATTCTAACAAGTCGTTATATGATATAAATAACAGATATTACAACGATTACGACGGTTTGAAGTCGGTTTTGGGTGTGCCAGCCAGCGTCGATTTTTCGATTAGTACAAGTAGTCCATTAGCAACTTATTCTATGACTAGACAAACTCCAGATGATGCAGATGTTATCGCTGGAACATATAGAGAACCGGTTTTGTATTCAAATGGTACGATTATTAATCAGGATTTTGTTGTGAAAATATGGTGAGTTCTTTCTTCTTAAAAAGAAGAACATTTTAGTCAATCCTCCGCTTGATTGGATTGTCTATTTAACTAGATTTTTTCTTAATAACTTTTATAAACTACTTTATATTTTAATAAAAATGATAAAATTTGGACCTTCTGGTTTAGGGGGAAAAGAGGAGGCCGTTTCTGTTTTAGAGGATTATGCGAAAAAAGGTTTAACGGCGTGTGAGGTGGCATTTACGTATGGAGTTTATTTAGATAAGGAGAGTGCGATTGTCATAGGTGAAAAAGCTAGTAAATTAAATATTTTTTTAAGTATTCATGCTCCATATTATATTAATTTAAATTCTCTCGATAAGAAAAAAATTATTGCTAGCAAGAAAAGGATTTTAGATTGTTGTGAAATTGGACATTATTTATCGGCTGGTTCTAAGCGGCCAGTTCCGATTGTTTTTCATGCTGGGTTTTATTCTAATCTAATTCCAGAAGAGGCTTTTCGAAATATTAAAAATGAAATTCTGGAATTAATGGAAGAAGTCGAAAAGAAAAAATGGAACGTCGTGCTTTGTCCAGAAGTTATGGGCAAGAGAAATGTTTTTGGTTCAATTGAAGAAATTGCGAGGCTGGTAAATGAAACTGGCTGTGGTTTTTGTATAGATTTTGCGCATACTCTTGCTAGATATGAAGATAGAAAGTTTGATTTAATTCGGGAAAGTTTTGGGTTTGTAAAAAGTTGGCATTGTCATTTTTCTGGAATTGTATACGGTGATAAGGGTGAGAAGAATCATAAGCACACTGAAGCAAAAGAGTGGAAAGAGTTATTTGGATTTTTGAAGCAGAATAACGACAGAGATATAACAATTATTAGCGAGGCGCCAAATCCGGTTGGTGATGCTCTCGAGGGTAAAGAAATTTTGTCGCACAATTAATTCTAGCGGATAATATCACACATAGCTAATGTTTATATACAAATTAATATTCATTATTACATGCCTGCTATCATGCAAGATGAGCAAACAAAAAGGCCGAAGGTGATTGGTTATGTCTATTATGGTTATAGGACTCCGGATGAAAAGTTTTTTATGAAGATTGCAAAGAAGAATAATGTGAAGATCATATTGTTTAATTTGTTTAAAACAATTGATTTAAAAAAAATAAGGAAGAGAGTAAAATCGTGCGATTTGTTTTATGTCAACAGCGGCGAGGAAAAGGCTTTAAAATTTGTTAAATATTTAGAGGGTTTGGGATGCAGGGTTATAGAGTCTTTACAGAGTTATTATCATGACGAGAATAAGTGGGCACTATATTTGAAATGTAAAAAAAATAATATTCCGACGCCGAAAACAGAAATTCTTCCAAAAGATATTACTCTTGCTTTGAAAAAACTTGAGAAATTGAATAGGTGGCCGATTGTTTTGAAAAGAATTTATGGATGTCAGGGAGATTTTGTCGACAAGGCTAGTAATTTAGAGGAAGCTGAACAATTGATTAAAAAGTTTAATAGTAAATCTAAATCTACTCACCCGATTATTGCGCAGAATTTTATTTCTTCTCCGAGTTATAGGGTTTTGGTCATCAATGGTAAAATTGTTCAGACAGCATTGAAAAAGAAAGGATTTTGGAAAAAAACTGGAGTTTATACGAAGGATTTTAAAAAATTTAAGGTTACTCCGACTTTGAAAAAAATAATTAATAAGATATCAAAAGTTTCTGGAATTCGTGTTTGTGGAGTTGATTTGTTGAAGAAAAATGGAAGATGGTATGTTCTCGAATTGAATAGTTCTCCGTGTTTTGCTTTTTTTGATAACGAGAGAGAAAAAATTATAGAGAAGGTTTTTAATTTTTTAGTTAGAGAAATTGATAAAAATAATTCCTAATTAAAATCAACGTCCCTAATTACGTTTTCTTAATTTCCGTATTTTATGGGATATTTTTTGTCGTCTATTATAACTAGTGTTGGCATTTTTTTGCTCGGTTTATCCCCTTCCAATATAATATCTTTTGTGAGTTGTGGGATTAAGTATGCTGGGCTGGTATGAACCATTATGTTTTTTACTTTTTCATGAGATGAATTAAATCTGGTAAATGAGGCGTATGCTCTTCGTTGCTTGAAAATTCCTGCGAATGCTAATTCTAATTGCATATCTGGGTGTTCTGTGAATTCCGCTATATAAAATTCTGATCTAAATGGAGAGGGTGGCAGAGCTCTTAGTACTGGTTCAAGAACATATCCGACTGCTGCAAAAAATTCCATAGCCGTTCTCGGTGTTTGAAAATTTTCTAATCCTGAAATTTTGGATTCTAGTCTAGATAGGTCTAGCTGACCTTCGCATGTTATCATTGCTGTTCTTGGGATTAAAAAAGACATTTTAGTT
>CAZNOS010000048.1:0-5608 GCA_964574775.1 Candidatus Woesearchaeota archaeon
TTTTGATAGTTGGGCTTTTTTGGGAGATTATGATAATCCAGAAGTTTTGAATTATTTGAGAACAATGCCAGGAGATAATATTGTAATTGTGGGAAATCACGAGTACGATTTTGCTATGGGGCGCGTTCCAGATTCGTCGTATATTCTTTTTAGAGAAAAAATATTAGAAAAATTATGGGAAAATGCCGATGAGGAAAAAGAATTTGTACTAGATTGTATTGAAGATGTCGATGGGGAAAGGTGTGGGGTTCGAGTGATTAGGGGGGATGCGGGGAGGAGAGTAGCTTATGCTCATTCAAACATAGGATTGAGAACGTGGTCTAATCTTTCGGAGAGGTTGTGCCGACCAAACAAGCCCCTGGGTTTTATGGAAGATGCTTTTAGAAATTTAGTCAATAAAGGAGTTGGAATTATGCTTAGGGGTCATGACCATGTTAGTAGGATTTTTTCTATCGATGGAGAGGGGTCAGATTTTAGAGAAGGGAAGATAAGAAGGGAAGAAATATTTTTAGATCCAAATAGAAGATATATTATTTCTGTCGGAGCTTTTGTGGATGGAAAATATGCCGTCTACGATGAGGGGAAACAGTCGGTTTCTTTTTGTAGTGTTTGATGAAATATCGGTTGTAACTAGTTTCTCCAAAGGCAATATAACAACTCTTTCTGTGAAATATTTATGAAAAATAATGTAAGGAGGTTAGTAAAATGAAAACTTTGATAATGGTAGGTATAGCGTTGGTTTTAATCGTCGGCGGATTTTTCGCTGTAAACGCTTTGCAGTCTGATGGAATTTCAGTTGTAAATAGCGGATGTGGTAAATGCAACGGAAGCTGTACTGCTGAAAGTAATTGCGGTTTAGCTGGATGTGGGGCGACAAATGGCGGAGAATGTACATGTAATAAATCTGGTTCGTGTGGCGGAAATTGCCAAGCTGGAACTGGCGGATGTGGCTCTGCTGGATGTGGCGTTGAGAAAACTGGAAGTTGCGGATGCGCTAAGAAATAAATTTAAATTTTTTTATTTTGCAGTTTTGCTGCTTTTTTATTTTTTAATAAGTTTTAAATAGGATTGTTTGTTTTAGTTTTTATGCAGAATAGGGGTTTGTCTGACGTTGTCGGAACTGTGTTGTTTATAGTATTAACTATTGCTGTTGTGGGAATTGTTTGGATTGGCGTTATTCCACTTATTAGAAATAATATTGTTTCTGCTGATATGTGTGCGGGTGCGGATATTTCCGTGGATAGTTCTCAGGGTTATACATGTTGGGATAAAAATCAAAATATAATTTTAGTCCAGGTTAAGATGGGAAGTATAGATGTGAATGTTTCCGGGTTTAAGTTTTTCGTTTCATCTGGCGGGAATAGTGTTTATTTTCCAGATCAATCTCGTGCGTTGCCAAATTCATATAATGTGTTTTATTTAAATTCGAGTGGTATTTTAGATATAGATCAAATAGGGGTTTCTGCAGTCGTGCAAAATGGTCTTGTTTTAAAAGATTGTCCAGCGATTTTCATCAATAGAATTTCAAATTGTAATGCAGGCGTTGTTGATTCTTCTAAGATTTTGAATTCAAGTATACAGAAATAAAAATTTACTAGGTAATTATTTGCTTCTTTTACCGTACATGAATGCTTTTTCTTTTCTATCTCTTCTTTGAGCTCTTTTATTATGGGCTCTTATTTTTCTTCTAACTTTTTGTTTTGGCATTTTAATTTTTTTGCAAAATGCATTTCGCAAAATTTATAGCATTTCAAAATTGAATGCCTTTTGCTTAAAGCGTTTTACTAACTCCTTATGTTATATTTTTTTTAGCTTTATAAATTTGTGTTTTTGCCGTTTTGTGTTGTGAATTAATCATTTATATCTTATAGTAGAAAAAAGTTTAAAAAGGGTAGGCGTTATTGATTAGCGGGTTAAAAAAAGATGGGAAGTTGTATAGATTTAAGAAAATATCAGGACGCCTCGGCGATCGAGGATGCGTTTGGTAAAATTCTTTCTGGAAAGTCTGGATATAAACCAATTATAGAAAGAAGAATAGATCCGGTTAAATGTACCGGATGTGGACTCGTTGTTGAGGGAACAAAAAATTTCTGTCCGCAGTGCGGTGCTAAATTAGAGAAGAAGCCCGTTTCAATAAAATGCGCAGGCTGCAATGAACTTTATGACGGCGAAGAATTGTTCTGTGGTCACTGTGGGAAGAAGCGAGAATGAAAAGGTTGCAAGATTATACTTGCTTAAGGAGATATATAGGTATTTGCGGAAAGGGATGCGCTGAAGATTCTCAAAATCTTTTTTGTCCAAATTATTATCCATGTCATGTAATTGCTGGTAATGCGATTATTGAGTCACCCGCTCAGGCAAGGATATTACAGGGTAGGTTGATGGAGCTTGTAGAAAGGCAAAGACAGAGTACTGAGCCGGATTTGGGCACGGTTGCGTCTGCGGATGTTTCGGTCGCGCACAATTAACTTTAAAACTCTTCAATTCTTTGAATTTTATAGAAAATATCGTAGGCAAAGTAGTCAATGCTTTGCATTTTAAATTCGTAAAATGAGATTAGCAATAATAAAGAAAGAAAAGTGTAAGCCGGCGTTGTGCGCTAAAGAGTGTATGAAGAGTTGCCCAATTAACAAGAAGGGAGAGGAATGCATAACTATTGAGAGTAAGGCGAAGATAGAGGAGAAGCTCTGTATTGGTTGTGGTATTTGTGTAAAAAGATGTCCGTTTGGAGCTATTGATATTATAAATTTACCATCTATTAAGGAGGAAGATTTGGTTCATAGGTTTGGACAAAATGGTTTTGCGCTTTATGGTTTACCATTGCCCAAAAAAGGAAGTGTTTTGGGTTTGCTGGGAAGAAATGGAATTGGAAAATCTACGGCTGTGGAAATTTTAGCTGGAAAATTGTCTCCTAATTTTGGAGATTTTAAGGATAATAAGAAAACGGTTTCTGAATTTTATAAAGGAACGGAATTTGGTAAATATTTTGATTTACTAGTAAAGGACGTAAAGGTAGCATATAAGCCCCAGAACTTATCTTTTCTTTCTACTAATTTGAAGGTGATTGACTTACTGAAACAGAGAGGAGACGATAAGAGAATAAAAGAGCTTTCTGTGGATTTGGGGATTGAACATTTACTTGAAAATAATTTAAGTAAGCTTTCAGGTGGAGAGCTTCAGAAGATTGCGATTGCAGCCTCGTGCTTGAAAGATGCGGATTTATACTTCTTTGATGAACCACTTGCGTTTTTGGATATTGTTGAAAGATTGAGAATTTCTGAATTTATAAGAAAGATTGCTGAGGGCAAAACAGTTATTGTTATTGAACACGATTTGTTAATTTTGGATTATTTAACAGAATATTTAAATATTTTTTATGGTTCACCCGGATGTTTCGGTTTGGTTTCTGGCGTGAAGTCGTCGACAAATGGAGTTAATTCTTATTTGGATGGATTTATCAAAGAAGAAAATTTAAGGATTAGAGATTCTGCGTTGAGTTTTAATTTTACAAAAAATCAATCTGTGGCTGGAAGGCAAATCGCGGAGTGGCCGGACTTTTCTAAAAAGTTTGATAAATTTCAGCTTAATGTTAGGGCAGGCACGATAAAGGAAAACCACGTTATCGGAATTTTGGGGAAAAATGGAACTGGTAAGACGAGTTTTGTTAAGTGTTTGGCTGGACTAGAGGAGGTCATTATAGATGGCAAAAAACAAAAATTAGCTTTGGATTTAAAAATTTCATATAAGCCACAATATTTGGATTCGAACTCTGAAGAGACGGTTAGGGATATTATGTTCAAAGAAAAGATTTCTAAAAATATAGCGTCAATGTTTAGTCTAGAGGTTTTACATCACAAGCAAATTAAGACTTTATCTGGTGGCGAGTTGCAGAGGTTTTCAATTGCAAGAGCATTATCGAAAGAGGCAGATATTTATTTAATTGATGAACCGTCGGCGTATTTAGATGTGGAGGAAAGAATTTCGTGTGCGAAGGCGATTAAAGAAATAATGATTCAAACTGGTAAAACTGCATTTGTCGTAGATCACGATTTGTTGTTAATTTCTTATTTGGCAGATTCTGTTATTTTATTTACTGGTAAGTCTGGAATAGAAGGAAATTCTTCGGAGTTATATAGTTTTGAAAAAGGAATTTCTGAATTGTTAAAACATTTGGATATAACATTGAGAAAAGACAAAGAAACGGGACGTCCAAAGATAAATAAAAAAGGAAGTGTTTTGGATAGGCAACAGAGAGAGGACGATAGATGGGCAGATCTTTAATTCTAAATATTTAAAAATAGAAGTGACGTGGTTTATCTATGAATAAAAGAGGCATTATTTTGTTAGTTATCGGAATAGCTTTGATTTTACTTGTGGTTGGTTTTATTTTTAATCCGTTTGCAAAAATTTCTTTTTTTGAAAATAAAGATAATGTAACTATTTCTAATCCAGCCTCTGTCTACTGCATTGAACAGGGTGGAGAATTAGATATTAGGACAGATGAAAATGGTGGTCAGTATGGTGTATGTGTTTTGGCAAATGGTTCAGAGTGCGAAGAGTGGAAGTTTTTTAGGGGCGATTGTAAAGATAGTTCATTGAGTAGTTGCCTTTCTGATTTTGATTGCGTTCCAGATTCTTGCTGTCATTCAAGTGGTTGTGTAAATGCAGTAAATGCTCCTAATTGTTCAGACGTGTTTTGCACAATGGAATGTAGTCCGGGAACGTTGGATTGTGGGCAGGGAAGTTGTGAGTGTATAAACCAAAAGTGTGAAGCTGTATTGACTTAATATGAAAAAATTTATTTTTTGAGATATTATAATTTAACGGAAGATGGGTGTGTTTTTGATTCTTTCTTGCATAAAAGAGAGAGCATGTTTATATCTATTAATAGGTCGTATGTATAAATGTTTATAAATGAAAAATTTGTTTAGTTTCGATGGGAAAAAAATATTTTACCTATTACTTGTCGCTTTTTGCTTGTTTAATTTTATTCGGTGTGTTTGTAAGCTCAATTGATGCTTCTTTGTGGGTAGATGAAACATCGACTAGTTTTTCTTCTGGGTTAAATCAACTGAATGCTTCTTATGAATTTTTGGAGCCAGTAGCGGTGACTAATGATGGAATTGTGTCGGTTTATATTGATGGATTGCAGGATAGGATGGTGGTTGGTGAGCCAATTTTACCTATGAGAATGGCAAATATTTTACTTCCGAGTAATAAAGAGGTTTTAAGCGTGGAGGTTATTTATTCCAAGGGAGAGTTATTGGCAACTGGGAGTCCTGGTATAGCAGACTTTCCTATTCAGATAAATGAAGATTATGGTGAAGCGCCCACATTGGAAGGCAACTTATTGTCTGGGGTTTATCCCGAAAATCTAACGGAGTGGACTGTCGGTAAAGTTAAGGGAGAGTCTATATTGAGTTTGCCACTTTATCCAGTTCAGTATAATTCTGATACGGGAGAGTTTTTATTTTATAACACCATAGATGTCGTTGTTAATTTCGATAAGGATGAAGGTTATCAGGCATCAGGTGTATCTCTAAAAAATACGGATGATGAGTTTGTTTCAAGCTTTGTAGATAATCCAGAAAGAACTATTAGTGATTCT
>CAZNOS010000049.1:0-5430 GCA_964574775.1 Candidatus Woesearchaeota archaeon
AGTTTATTATTCCATAAGTTGTTTCTCGAACTATTCCTGTTTTTCTACTTATTTCGTTGACTTTTGTTAGACCTAATTCTAGAACAGCTAAATAAATTTTAGATTCATTATTACTAAGCCCAAACTTTTCTAGGCTAGCTACTAAATTTTCTTCCACCATAATAAAATCGGTTTACTTTAAACTATATAAATCTTACTATATGTTGGTGTAAATAACCAACAAAAGCTTATATATCATCTTGAGATTATTTGATAGTAGTTAAAACTACTACGGAGAAAATGAAATGAAAACACGAAACAAATATTGCCTCGCTTTAAGTCAGCAAAGAAGTGTGGAAAAACTTATTGATGACTGCAAAGGGGATTACCGCTGTAGATGTACGGGTCTTCCTTGTATCGCTAGAGAGATTAATGAGACATATCGTCAAGATTATCCTATAATACTGATTTGCGGAAAATCTAAAATTAATGAAGCGAGGTTATCAGCTTGTAAATTACGTAATCTTCCAGATGAAGAACTGTCTAGATTATTAGAACTATGCAGGAGAAATGAAAAATGACACTATCAAGAGCATCTGTTAATTGTAGAGAATGTTACGAAGCTAGAAAGAGATATGATATTACCTCTCTCGATGTAAGAGGTTATGTGAATAGCACAAGAAATGAAGCGATGAAGGCCTTGGAACCAGAAGCGGGATTCTGGAAACAACTATTAGATTTATGTGCGAATTGTGATTATTCCGAACCAAGGATTTCCAAGGAGTTTGAAGAAAGATTAGCGGAGTTATGTGGGAGAAATAAAAAATGACATGGGGAAGCATACATGAAGAGTTTTCAGGATATTTGCCTGATGAAAAATTAATTGAATTAGCAAGACAAATAGCTCCCGTAGTTTATGGAAAAAACGGAGAATTAAGAGAAGTAATCGGATGGATAGAAAACACAAGAGGTGATTTCTTTGGCTCAAGGGAAGGGGATAGAAAAAAAGTGCGAAAAAGATTTCCCTTTTTAAGTAAGGAAATAACATCGGGAGTATATATTCAATTCTTAGGCTGTCCTCTTTTGGGAAAAGTGAGAAGAGATCTAGAAGAGCTAATCAGAATACCTACCTCTCACGCCTATAGTTCGGATTGGTTCTTTAGGGGTACGATTGCAAATGTTCTTTCTCAAATACCCTCTGAATATATCCCCCAAACTACTGCATTTAGATTTGGTAATATTGATTTTTCAAATAAATATTATGACCATATTGCTGAAACAATACTTTATAGAAATGCAATAAAAAAATAAAGGGTAGGGTTTATAGCTTCTATTTCATCACTTCATTAATAGCTTCCATAACTTCTTTTCCGTTAACTTTTCCCTTGAATTTAGACATAATTAAACCCATATAAGCATTTGGATTTAATCCAGGTTTTTCTTTTATTAAAGATTTTATTTCTCCAGATAAATCTATTTTTTCTTTTGTTAAAGCATTTTCTAGTTTTTCTCCTTCGTAAATTTTTTGCAAAACCAATTTAACATCGTTTTCAGAAATTTTATTTTGTTCGACCGCTTGCAAAACAGATTCTATTATGTGTGTGTTTAATCTTGATTCTACTTTTTCTATTGAATCATTTTCTTTTGAGGCTATTTCTTTCGGAAATATCGTTAAACATTTTGCAATAAGTTGTGCGTTTTTTGTGGTGTTTATTAAAAATTTAAATTCTTCTAGTTTGTTTTGTTTCATAATATTTTTTACAAGTTCCTCATTCATTCCGAATTCTTCTAGGTAACTTTTGTTTTCTGAAAGAAGTTTTGGAAGAGTGGCTTTCGCATCATCTAATAATTCTTTTGATATTTTTAAGAATTTTAAGTCGGTTTCTGGATACATTCTCGCTTCTCCGGGCATAGGCCTCAGGAAAGAGGTTGTAGAGTTTTCGTTTGATTTTCTAACTTCTTTTACGGAAGTGTGATTGACTTGAATTTCGGCTCTTTTGACTGCTGCGACTATTGCTTTTTTAGATTTGTTTTCTTCGTCTACGATGATGATAAATGCATCGTCTTTTTTTATTTCTAAAACTTTTTTAATTTCTTCAATTTCCTTTTCTGAGAAGTTATATTTTTTTAGATTTTCATCCGAGTGAATCATTCCGCCTACTCCATGGACTTTTGCGTAGTCAGAAATTTCTGTGCCGAATCTTTTATTTTCTGCTAGTTCAATTCCTATGATTCCATTAAATCCTTCTAGTTTTGTAGCTATAGCTTTTGCGCCACCATCAATTGCGGATTTTACAAATTTGCATTCTGTATTTTTCAGAATTTCGGTTATATCAATTATTTTTTCTGGATTAGTTTTTGCTTTTCTCTTTTTTAATTCATCGTGGATTTCTACAAGTTTTTGTTGTCTGTTAATTTCTGTCTCTACGGTTTGAATCATTATTTTTGGGTCTTGAAAGCCCTTTATTTCAACTCTTTCAGTTCCTGTAGTCGATATATTCACATCTTGTCTGATGGTTCCAAGTCCTCGTTTCACTTTACACGAACGAAGAATTTCGCCGATTTTTAGTGCAGCTTCTTTAATTTGTTCGGGTGTTTTTAAGTCTGGTTTTGTCGTTATTTCTACAAGTGGAATTCCAAGTCGGTCTAGTTTGTATATTTTTGAGTTGTTGAAACCAGCCTCGTCTATTTCGGATTGTGATTTTTGGTTCGTGCTCGGACGTGCTGCGTCTTCTTCGATTGCAATCGTCTCTATTCCAACTCGACCTTCAGATGTTTCTATAAAACCGTCGTGTGCTAAGAGGGCGGTTCTCTGAAAACCGGAAGTGTTTGATCCATCGATAACAGTTTTTCTCATTACTTGGGTTACTGGGAAAATTTTACAGTTTAGAAGTATTGCGATTTGTAGTGCAATTTTTAGAGCTTCTTTGTTGATATCGTAGGGCGGGCATTCGTCAAGCTCCAATAAGCAAGTTGTGTCTTTGTGAGCTTCATATATGAATGTTCGGTCTTTTTCTTCTTCATGTTTCGCAGCTATATCAATAGTTCCTGACTCACCTGCTACTGTGTGTAGCTTTCTCATTATTCTTACATCAGTAGGATCATTACGAAGCAAGGATGGACAGTTACAAAAGAGTTTATGAGTATCTAACTGTTGGTGTATTTCTAGTCCTGCTTTGAGACCCTTATTGTCTTTCATGTTTGTATATAGTCTTGGATGTTTATAAAGATTGTTTAGTGCATAGTGATTAAATTTAAAAGATTGGGTTTGGTGATATTCTTATGGTGATCGAAAAAAAAGTTGTTAGTGGTTCTGCAAAAGAGCAGGAACTGATTGAGAAAACAAAAAAACTTTCGGTAAAAGAGGCGGGCGCGTATAGTTTTATGGATGGTTTTGGGCTTAGATATGTAACTCCATATGCGTTGGCTGTAGGTGCAAATAATTCTCAAATTGGATTGTTAAGCTCTGTTCCAGGTTTACTTGGTAATTTATCTCAATTATTTACAATAAAGCTGATGAGAAAGTTTTCAAGAAAAAAAATAGTTTTTTGGGGTGTTTTTTTGCAGGCAATAATGTGGTTGTTTTTGATAGGCGCCGGAATTCCTTTCTATTTATGGGGGATGAAAACTTCTTTTTCTCCGAATGCGGTCATTATAATTTACACTTTATTGATTTTATTTGGGGCAGTTGGTGGTCCTGCGTGGACATCATTAATGCGAGACTTGGTGTCGACAAATAGAGGAAGTTATTTTGGGAGAAGGAGTAAAATTGCGGGCTTCATTGCTTTGGTTTGTATGTTTATTGGGGGTTTTATTTTAGATTATTTTAGACAGACGCATGTTTTTATTGGATTTGCGATTTTATTTGTGATTGCGTTTTTCGGAAGATTCACTTCTGCGATGTTATTTAGAAAACATTATGAGCCAAAATTTGAAGTAGATGATAAAAAATATTTTACGTTAGTTGATTTCGTTAAAAAGATGAGACATAATAATTTTGGGAGATTTGTAATGTACTTTTCCCTATTATCTTTTGCTTGTGCGATTGCTTCTCCTTTTTTTGCCGTATTTATGTTGAAGAATTTGGGTTTTTCATATACGCAATATATGATTACCGTGCTAGCGAATTCGATTGCTACAATTTTACTTATGCCGCTTTGGGGCAAGTTCGCGGATGTTTATGGAAATTTAAAGGTTATGAAAATCACGGGAGCGTTTATACCATTGTTGCCATTTTTATGGTTGCTAATACCGCTAATGCCGTCTAAGATTTTAGCCGTATGGTTGATAGTTGTTTTAGAAATTTATTCTGGGTTGATTTGGTCTGGTTTTAATTTGTCTGCTGGTAATTTTATTTATGATGCAGTTACCAAAGAAAGATTGGCAATATGCTCTTCGTACTTTAATATTATAAATGGATTTTGGGCATTGATTGGTGCTAGTATCGGCGGTTATTTGTCTTCACATGGAATAAGTATCTTAGGATTAAATTCTATTTTATTTTTATTTTTACTAAGTGGAATTGCTAGATTTGTAATTTATTTTACAATGGCTCATAAAATAAAAGAGGTTCGTGATGTAAAGGTTTTTGATTTAAAGCATCATGTATCAGAGCGGTATGGACGTTTTAGAAAAGATTTGAATATTATATATCATTTGTTAATATCCAAGAGTGTTTCATTGGGAAGGTTCTTTGAATCTACTACTGCTGGTCCTGGGCATCCGATGAACTCGAATCCGTTAAGTTTTACTAGAAATAAATAGTGTCTTAATAATAATTAAGTTTAAATAACTGATTTGATTTATGTGTATAGGAGGTAATATGAAAACTGAAATAAAAGAATTGAAGAGGTTCAACGTTCTTTCTGTGGCTAGGGTATTTCTAATTTTTGGAATTATCATAGGTCTTTTGCAAGGTATTCTTTACGGATATAGTGCACAACAGACTATAGCTCAATATCCAGATGTTGTAGATATGACTTTTGCAGACGCACAAACTGCGGGCGGTTCCGAGGCGGTTACAATGCTTATGGTTGTGAAGCTTGGATGGTGGTCATTGTTGGCTATGCCGATTTTTGTCGGTATCTTTGCGTGGCTTGGCGGAGTGATATCTGCTTGGATTTACAACGTTATAGCTAGAAAGTTTGGCGGAATAAAATTTGTATTAAATTAATTTTTATTTACCCCGTTTTATGGGGTTATTTTTTATTTTATAAACCTTTAAATAGTTTTGAATTGTGATTTTTTTATAATGAAGAAAAATAATTTATTATTTTTGATTTTCGGATTATTAGTTTTATCTGTCGCTTTTTTGTCGACCGGATGGTTTTCTGATTTTTGGAATGGATTGACTGATGATACAATCACTGGAAATGTCGTTTCGACCAATAATGGTATTTGGCTCAAGGCAAATTTTCATATCCACACTTTAATGTCTGATGCAAATCCTTT
>CAZNOS010000050.1:0-5188 GCA_964574775.1 Candidatus Woesearchaeota archaeon
GTTCGGGCGTGTTTTGTTCTTTTTGATATTCGTTATCCACAAAATCTCCGTGGTTTTTGAATCCTTGAATTGAAAATTCTTGAATTTCTTTTTGAGTTAGAGATTTGAGCCACTCCATCATTTCGGCGAAGCTTTCTTTCGAATGTAGTTTTGGGATTATCGTTGTTCTGAATTCGTATTCTGGGAGTTGAGAGATAATTTTTATACTTTCCTCTATTTTTTCTATCGGGAAATTTATGCCTATTGTTTTTTCGTAATTTTTTTTAGAAGATTTTATATCCATTGCAACGTAATCAACTAGATTATTATCTATTAGTTCTTGTAGTTTTTCTGGGTAGCTTCCGTTTGTATCTATTTTGATTTTGAATCTCATAGATTTTATTTTTTTAAGAAACTCGATGTCTATGGACATGAGTGGTTCTCCGCCAGTAAAACAAACTGCCTCTATTGTTCCTATTCTGCTTTTCAAAAAGTCTAAAATTTGGTTTTCGTGTATGTCTTCGGATTCTTCTCTAATTACTAAAGAGGGATTGTAACAAAAACCACATCTAAATGGACAGCCGTGTATAAAAATAGTGCAGGCGATTTTTCCGGGATAGTCAACAAACGTTGCTTTTTCAATATGTTTGATTTTCATTGATATCCTTCCCATTCTCCATAAAATTTCTGAAGGTATGATTCCATGAATTCATGTCGTTGTTGTGCAATTGCTTTTCCTGTTTTGGTATTCATTTTATTTTTAAGTTGAAGTAATTTTTCATAAAAGTGATTAAGCGTTGGTCCATGGGCTTTCTTGTATTCTTCTTTTGTCATATTTAGATTTGGTTTTATTTCTGGATTATACATTTCTCTTCCCATATGTCCTCCGTAATTAAATGCTCTCGCAATTCCTATGGCTCCGATTGCATCGAGTCTATCTGCATCTTGAACAACATCTAATTCTAGTGTTTTGGCTAACTGAACGGCTTTGCCGCCCTTAAACGAAATATTTTTGACAATTAATTCAACCTGAGCTATTGTGTTGTCATTTACGGAAATATTTTTCAAGAATTCTCTTGCCCTTGTCGGTCCGATTTCCTCATCTCCTCCATAAAATTTTGAGTCGGCAATGTCATGGAGTAATGCACCCAAATCTACTACATATAGATCTGCTTTTTCTTTTGTTCCTATGTGCCTGGCCAAATTTCTTACTCGATAAATGTGCCACCAGTCATGTCCGCCCTCTGCGTTTACTAATGTTTGTTTTACAAATTCAATTGTTTTTTCTATCGTGTGTTCTTGGTTCATTATTCTTTGGGCGAGAATTGGTTTATATTATTTTATGTTCTATACTATCTTAGCATACAAATCCTTAAAAATAAGTTATTGCTGAACTTTCTATGAGTACGAAAATAACTGTTGACTATCTAAACGAATCTCAAATGACGCGTGTTAGAGATTATTTGGGTAAATTACCGAATAAGCCGCATGAGGTTAAAAGTAGAGTAGGTCATTTTACTGATCGATGTGGAGATTATGTAGAAGTAACTGTGGATGAGGTTGATGTTTTAGTAGATGAACATACTGCAAAAGCATCTGATCCTAGCTATCGAGGGGTAACGTTTTCTGTTCCGTATACGCAAGCTAATCATAATTCTTCAGGAGGAGAACGGGTTAATTTAAATCAAACTCAATTAAAGGAAAGACGACGGGTTGTAAAGGGCTTGGTTTCTTTATTGGGCGAGTTTTTAAATAAAGAGTAGGTCTGTTTTTTATAAATTAAAAATACCCAAAGGGTAAAAATAAAAAATTATTTGTTTAGCAATTACAAGAGAAAGTTACTCTGTCCTTAAACTCTTGTGCTTTGCCGTTGTTCCATTGCTTTACGGGTCTTATGTAACCGCATACTCTGGAATAGACTTCGCATTTAGTTCTTTGTTTCATTTTTGTCCTCCTTTAATTTTTCATTTCCAACTTTTCTTGAGCAATTTCGTCGTCACACTTCGGACAAAATTCGTGTTCACCTGCCAAGTAACCATGTACCGGACAAATTGAAAACGTTGGAGTGATTGTGAAATATGGTAGGTGATATTGATCTGATATTTTCTTAACTAATATTTTTACCATCTCGGGACTTATTTTTTCTCCTATGAATCCATGAAAAACAGTTCCGCCAGTATATTTGCATTGGAGCTTATCTTGCATACTAAGTGCGTCGAAAATATCTCTTGTGTAGGCAACTGGAAGTTGTGTGGAGTTTGTATAATATGGTTCTGCTCCTGTCTTTACAGCCTCTTCGTTAGCAACCAAAATTCTTCCGAATCTTTTTTTGTCTACTCTTGCGAATCTATATGTTGTTCCTTCTCCTGGTGTTGCTTCGAGATTGTATATGTTTCCAGTTTCTTTTTGATATTCTTCAAGTTTTTTTCTCATAAAGTCTAAAACTTTTTCTGCAAATTCTTTTCCTTTCGGAGTTGCAATTGTTTCTCCTTGCATAAAATTAGTTATCGCCTCATTCATTCCCAGAAGTCCGATTGTCGCAAAATGATTTTTCCAGTATTGGTTAAATCTTTCTTTTACATGTCTCAGATAGAATTTTGAATATGGATAAAGTCCAACTTCAGTTAGAGCTTCAATCGATTTTCTTTTTATTTCTAAACTTTCTTTCGATAGTTCCATTAAATATCCTAGTTTACTAAAGAAATCATTTTCATCTATCGACGTAAATCCTAGTCTTGGCATGTTTATAGTTACAACTCCAATTGAACCAGTTTGTGGATTTGCCCCAAATAATCCGCCACCTCGTTTTCTTAGTTCTGTTTGGTCTAATCTTAAACGACAACACATTGAACGTGCGTCTTCTGGTTTCATATCTGAATTTACAAAATTTGAAAAATAAGGTATTCCGTATTTTGCAGTCATTTCCCAGATGAGTTGGTGGTTTGGGTTGTCCCAATCGAAATCTTTTGTTATATTATATGTTGGAATTGGAAATGTGAAAACTCTTCCAGATGCGTCGCCTTCAATCATTGTTTCAGCGAATGCTTTATTGAACATATCCATTTCGACTTGGAATTCTTTGTATGTTTCTTTTTGAGGAACTCCGCCAATTATAACTGGTTCGTTTGCCATATAGCTCGGAACTTTTAAGTCCATTGTAACATTTGTAAATGGAGTGTTGCCGGTAATGAAAACTTTTCCATTTCTTCTCGCAATAACTGTTTCATTATCTGTATTTGGACACCAGATTATTCCATCATAATTTATTTTTTTTATTTCTTGGATATAGGTGTCTTGGTGTTTTATTAATCTTAAAACGAAAATTGGTTTTTTGCCAATAGTCGGTTTTCTAATCAAATAAGTAGATCCGTAACCGCAATTTGATGCTATTTGTTGAAGATCATTTAATATTTCTTCGTCGGTTGTAGCTATTTTACAATCTTCAAATCCCTCTGCTTTCATATATGTGTCTAAAAATAATTTTGATTGTTGCTCGCTCATGTTTAATATTTCTTTCGGGATTATGTGCACATTTTCTTTTGAATTAAACCATTCGTGCATTTTTTTTGAAGAGTTTGCGTCCATTCTTAATCTTTTTACGGGTTGTCCCAATCCGTGTTGTGTGTATTCTGAATATGTTAATTTAAAGTGGTTTAGTAGGGATTTTATTTCTAGGTAATTAGAATTATTTTTAATTTCAGATTGATATATACTCACTCTAGAGCAGCATCTATGTTTTCCTTTTTTTTCTATACTTCCTTCTGCGACTATCCATGCAATGAGCTTAATCTTTTCATCGCTAATTGTAGCGTTTTTTGAAATATTTTTTCCAGAGATTGGTATTATGAATGGAGATTTCATTTTTTCAACTTGCTCTATTTCTTCCAAGATGTAATCGTTTGTTTGAAATTTTTTCCTAACTACGCGATGGTTTGGAGAGATTAGTTGGTCTTGTATTCTGTTTTTTAAATTATACATAATTCCAGAATATTGCCTAGCGAATAATTTTTTTACAGGTTTGTCCTCTATGTTTTTTGTATTAATGTTAAAGGTTTTTATTATGTCGCCTTTATTTATTTCATCATGGTTTTTCCATCCATCTGGGGTTAATATTTGGGTATCTTCAGACATACATTGAAAACCGACTCTAGTTGGAACTGCTAAGTTGAAAACAAATTCTTGCATGGCTTGTTTTACTTGCGTATAATCTAGTTTGTCGTATCTGATAAAAGGTGCAAGTAGTGAATCAAAGTTTGAGAATGCTTGTGCTCCGGCCGTTTCTCCTTGTAAAGTGTAGAAGAAGTTGACTACTTGTCCTAACGCAGTTCGTAAGTGTTTTGCGGGTTTGGATTGAACTTTTCCAGATACTCCAGTGAAGCCAACCATTAGTACGTCTTTAAGATCCCAGCCGACGCAATATGCACCGAGAGTTCCTAAATCGTGAATGTGTATGTCTCCGTTTTCGTGTGCTTTTCTAATTGCTTCTGGATAAACTCTTCTTAGCCAATAGTTTGTAATTATCTTTGTAGCAATGTAATTATTTAATCCCTGTAAGGAATATCCCATGTTGGAATTTTCTTTTACCATCCAGTCGTTTAGTCCGATGTAATCATCTACTGCTTCTATTGTGTCAAAAAGTCCTTTTACATTTCTAAGTTCTTCATGTGATTTTCTGTAAAGAATATATGCCTTCGCTGTTTGGTCGTGACCTTCCTTTATTAAAATTTTTTCAACTGTGTCTTGAACATCTTCAACAGTTGGAATTCCGTCTGGTCCATGTCTTTTGTCTATTTCTTCCATAACTATTCCAGCTATTCTTTGTGTTTTTTCTTGATCGTGTCCGCCAACAGCCTTAGCTGCGTTCCAAATCGCATTAGCTATTTTATCCAGTTGAAACTGAACAACACTTCCATCTCTTTTTCTTACTTTTGTTACCATTTTATTTCAATTCTTTTATTTCTTTTTTTAAATCTTCAATGTCTGCGAACTCTTTGCAAACGCTTGCGAATCGGATGTATGCTATTTGGTCGATTTTTTTTAGCTTGTCCATTATTATTTCGCCTATTTTTGTAGTCGGTATATCTTTGTCTTTTGCGGTTCTGTATATTTTTGCCTCAACTTCCCCTATTATTTCTTCTATCTGTTCGTTTGTAAATGGACGTTTTTCGAGGGCCTTTGTTATTCCACGTTTTAGTTTTTCTATACTGAA
>CAZNOS010000051.1:0-5073 GCA_964574775.1 Candidatus Woesearchaeota archaeon
AAACGCCCGCTGCAGGAATCGAACCTGCGGGTCCTTTCAGACCAAGCTTTCCAGGCTTGTGCAATACCACTATGCGAAGCGGGCAATAAAATTAAATTGAATTCATGGATTAAAAACCTTCTCATTCTAACGATCCTTATTCAAAATATAATCTATTACATTTTCTGCAGAATATTGCATTCCATACTTCAACACCAAATCTTTTACGGCATCAAAATTTGAACCAGAAGTTATTAGTGGTTTTTCTCCACAAGCCCCGAGGCCAATTGTCGCACAAAGAGCATTACATAAACACTTTCTCCCGAGAGCACCTTCGATATTTCCACCTTTTCTAACGTAATCATTTTCTGGTTCTGCAGGACAACGAGTTTTAATCCTACCATCTTGTTCATAAAGTTCTAATAAAAATCCAATATTACATATTCTTTGTCTTTCGCTATAAAGTTCTGGAACGGATAGGGTTTCTGGTACCTGTAATTCTTTAAATGGAAATCCCGTTGGCGATGATCTTGCATTAGTATATGCTTTTGCACCAGATAAAATAGCAACAAGCGCTCGCTCCTTTAATTCTCTAGTTATTTCTGAATCTGCACAAAATGCGAATGGCGTTCCCACCTGAACTCCGCAAGCCCCATGAGAAAGCGCCTCTTTTAATCTCGTTGCATAATTTCCAGCCAACCAAAAAGGTCTACCATTTAATTGATCTAAAGCTATATTAAAATCCATCTCGTCCTTTGGTCCATATAATGGCTCCCCAATATCATTTAATGCCTTGCTACGTGCAGGAGGATTATGTCCACCAGCAGATGATCCTTCAAATACGTAACCGTCTGCATTCGGAAGACCTCTTAATCCAAGATGATTGCCAACTATTCCTAAAAATATCGGTCTTGAAAGTTCCGGACTATTGAACCTCTTAGGATCAAATGTTAAATTATATGATTTGCCACTTATTGGAATTATAATTTTCCCGACATCACCACAAGTAAATGCATCTAAAACTTCCGGAATATTTTTTGGAAATCCCGCACCTATTAATGCAACATCTAATCCTGCCAGCATTGCACCATAAAGTGTTTGAAGCTGTGCCCATCCAATTTTATTAAGAAAGTTCGCGCCCACCGGATTTTCATGCCCTCTTTTTGCTAAATATACTTCTACAAATGCACCCGCAACCAAGCTATCTTCCAAATCTATATTTTTTAAAATAAATTCACTATCGCCTGTTTTTTCAAATGAAGGAAATGGATTTAAAATATATTTTTCTTCAGCACTTCTACCCCCCTCAATAAAAAATCTATTTACAATTCCATCAGCTATATCTCTATTTGGAAAATGCTGCAACGCCTCTCTCAATTCTCCGCCAAGATCTCCATTTTGCAATCCACGAATTAATAAATTATCTGGCGCCGTTGCAGAAATAACTCCTAATTGACCGTAACGAGAAACTTTCCTGACAATACGATGCCCAGAAACCCCCGCACCCATCCCTCCCTGGATTATTGACTTTCGTCTTAAATCTTCAATTTTTATTGTTTCTCTCATCGTAATACTATGCGCCTGAAGTTTAAAAGTATTATCAAACTAGACTATTATATTTACAATCTTTAATATTCATAAGTCAATAAATCTACTTAAAGTTTAACAAATTTTCTTGCGTAAAAGTAGCATTAATTATTTTTCTCATTTCCTTAACAACCGCAACTGGATTTTTACCAATAGTAGTTTCCTCTGATAACATAAGCAAATCAGAACCATCCAATACTGCATTAGCAACATCACTAACCTCTGCCCTTTCTGGATTCTTAGATTCTACCATAGATAACAACATTTCAGTAGCAGTTATGACAATTTTTTTCCTCTGATTACACCTTCTAATTATTAATTTCTGAAATATCGGCACTCTCTCCAAACTAATATTTTTTCCCAAATCTCCACGAGCAACCATAATTCCGTCGCTAACACGAATCAACTGCTCAAGATTTTTTATAGCTCTAAATGTTTCAATTTTAGAAATCATCTTTACATTTTTCGGCAATCGATTTTTTATATCCAGTATTTGTCTATCTGTTTCCGCAAAAGAAACCGCGACATAATCAACTTTTTGGCGACTTAACCAACCAATATTTTTTTCAGTTTTAATATCCACCAATACTTTCGCATGAAATTTTTTTAAATTAGAAATATTATGTTCCCACTGTTTTTCATCTCCATATTTAGTATTAATCCTGCCAACAACCACGCCCGACTTTATCATTTGCTTTATAATTCTAGAAGAAAAACTCGATGGTCCAAGAGTCGCAATTATTCCCACGCTTCTTTTTTTTAATCTCATTCGTTTTTAAAAGAACACGTCTTTATTAAATTAACCAAGATTAAAACATTTATAAATCCACGAATATCTTAATAAGAATGGTAGAAGAGAGTGTGAATGGATTAATTGATCCTAAAACGGAAAAAATAAAAGAGGCAAACATAAGCTTGATAATAGACAACTATGGAGAGATTTTCTCAGATTTTGACCCACGTTCATATCTAGAAAGAGCAATTTCAGACGATTTTTTGCAAGAATGCAGACGTGCAGCCAGAGATAAAGAAGACGGAATTGAGTTAAGAATTCTAGTACCAAAATCAAAAAGAGACATGAAAGAAGAGTGGAAAATAAAAAAAAGATTAAGAGATCATTTCAATCACCACCTAGGGGAAAAAGAAAAAATAATAATAAAAATTAAAAAAGAAGGTTGGGCTTGGGTTATGGTTGGAATATTAATTTTGCTCGGAGTTTTACTTGGATTGGTTAAACTAGAAGATACCGTCATTGGAACTATGCTTCCAATCTTAGAAGTACCTTGCTGGTTCTTGATATGGGAAGGCATGGGAAAAATATTTTTTGAATCAAGAAAAATGGGACCAGAGCACGAATTCTACAAAAAAATGGCGAAAGCTGAAATAAATTTTGCAGAATATTAATCACATAAATATTTATAAACAAAGCAAATAAAAAACTATCATGGAAAAAGATATTGGAAAAATAAAAAAGAATGATTATACTGATATTATCGTAAGAGTCGATGACTTTGGTGGCAAGATCGGAGTTACTATAAGAGAATTCACAAACGACCAAAAAACTGGATATAAAGGATTTACTAAAGCTGGAACAAGAATCACAGTGGACCAATTTCAGGAATTCAAAGATATGATTAATTCAATCTCTTTGGACGGATTACAACCAAGCGCAGAAGCAATTGCAAAAGCAGAAGCGTTCAAAAACAGTAAAAAAACACAAACAACGCTTACAGAAAAACCAGAACAGAGAAAGCCATCTTTTAGAGACATTCCAGAAGAAGACTTAATATAATATTGTGATTATTTTCTAGTATTAAAATTTAAAAGGCTCAAAAACATAGTGTTCTTATGAAACATGAGCCATACCACACGAACGGAAGAGAAGATTTAATTGAAGATTTACAGAATATGACAATAACCCTGCTTCTTTTAGCTAGTGGATTTGCTGGATGCTACCAAATGCGCACAATGAAATATAGTCCAACAGACCCTGCAACATCCACTACAAGAATAGCACAAGAAAGTCCGTTAACAGAGAAAGATTTTTTATTTAAGTAAGAATTTATCAATATCCTTTTTAGCTTCCTCTCGTTTTTTCTGATGTTCTCTTAAGAAAGCGTTTATTTTTTCAATTAAGATTGCTTTTAACTCCCCGGACAATAATTTTCCAGAACGATAATCCTTTTCTATTTGAGCAAGTTTCTTATCATCTTCCTCGAAAAACATTCTCAAGTATTGAAACGAAACATCCACATCCGGATTTCCACCAAGCTTTCTATGCTCTTCAACAGTATCCCTTCCGCCAGAAAACGCGTACTTGTTAATTTTCTTTTTAACTTCTTCCGAAGAATCAGTTAATGCGATAAAAGACGTTGGATCAGAAGAAGACATTTTACCACCTCCTAAACCTGGCATAAAAAAATGATACGTGGAACTCAATTGTGTAAATTTGAATTCTTTTATCGCCTGACTAATGTCTCTAGCTAGCCTTATATGAGGGTCTTGATCAACTCCAACTGGAATCAATACGGGGCAAACTCCCTCTAATTCTGGAAGTTGAGCATGTAACATATCTGAAGCCTGTAATAAAGAAGATATCATTTTTCCAGGACTTATATCTCCATAAACCGCCTTGAATTCATTAAAAGTTGCATATCTCGCAAGAAGATTCTGTAATCGATAATAAGCATTAGATTTTTCTGCTTCACGACTTCTTTCACTCTGAAAATAAATTTCGCAATTCTGAGGTTTTAATCCTAATGCAATATAATTTGTTATATATTGTTCGATAGCTATTTTTCTACTATCTTCCAAGCTTTGCCCTCTCGCATTATAAGCCTCTAAATCCGCAACAGCAATATATACTTTCGCCCCAAGTTTTTGATAAAACACCATTTGCTGAGCCAACAACATGTGCCCCAAGTGAAATTTCCCTGTAGGCATGCAACCCGTCATCATTACAAACTTTTTCTTATTCTTTATAGCCTCCAAGATTCTTTGAATGTCTCGGTGAGCAAAAACCGTCTTTCTTCTAAATAATATATTACCATTAAATATTTCTGGCAAATCTTTCAGTGGATTGATACCAAATTCTTTAATTAATCTATCATAATCTATACTTCCCTTAACTTCCCATGGATTTACAACCATCTCGTTTTTTTCTACCATGATAAATATACACAACTAATGAATTTAAACCTTTCCAAATAACCTCTCACAATTCTCCCAAATCTGCTTTGCAACTTCTTCTTCTGTTAAACCTTTTATTTTTGCAATTTCCTTGATTGTCGTTGCCACGTCTTTTGGTTCTGAACGCTCTCCAGCTACGGGAGATAAATATGGAGCGTCTGTTTCTGTTAGTAATTGCTCTATCGGCACGATAGAAACAAGCGTTTGAAAATGCTGCAAACGAGTTATAACTGCCGGAACCGAAAAATACCATCCGTTCGCCATCGCTCTTTTGATTAAGCTTTTACTACCAGAGAAACAATGCATGATTACATTTTT
>CAZNOS010000052.1:0-4860 GCA_964574775.1 Candidatus Woesearchaeota archaeon
GAAGCTGTTAAACAAAATTATTCTAGGTTGTACGGAAATAATCAGTAGTTATATATTTAAAGAGTATTTTATTTTTATTTTAATGAGAACTTTAGCTGAAGCTGTTGGGGATGTGGTAAGTTGGAATCTGGGGTCTAGAGGAATAATTAGCGGAAATTTGGTTGTGAACGATGTTAATTTATCTGGAAAATTTCTTGGGGATGGAAAGTGGGAATCGGTTCCAGTTAGGCATTATTTCATTGTTCCGAAAAAAGGACCAAGCTATTGTCTCGGAATTGATGACAGTCCATTTTATCGTGGATGTCGAGTCGATGATAATAACGAGTTGGTTTGTCAGGGTTTCGGAATATTTAAATAGTTCTCGTGTTTTTAACAATAATGAGAGCAAATAAAAAAGAGTCGTGCGATTGCGTAGAGTCTTGTAAGACATCTTGCATGTGTGGTCCCGCTAGTGGCGGAGTCTATGGCTTGGGTTTTTTAGGTGCGGTAATTTATTACATCTCAACTGCTGGTAGCTTTTGGGTTGGCGTACTTGGAATATTGAAAGCTTTGGTCTGGCCTGCATTCTTGATTTACGAGATGCTCAAATTTTTAGGTGCATAATAAACATTTAAATATTTGAATAGTTCTGTATTGATATGGCTAATTGGGTTAGGTGTTCGAATGGTATCTGGATTGACTTAGATAGGGCGACCAAGATTGGAAACCGGAAAAACAAGGATACGGGAAAACATTGTGTTGTTATAGAGTATTTTGAAAAAGAATATATTGTTGCGTGTTTTGATAATGAAGAAGACGCAGAAAGTGAAATTAAAAAAATAGTTAAGTGATTTCATTATAACTAATTTTATAAATAGATTTCTTATTTATTTTTCATGGAAAAAGAGGGTAGAAAAATAGTTGTGAATGAGCATTTTTTTGATGACGATAGTTTGTTTTCCGAGGAGGGAGATAATGGTGTTGGCGGATTTGAATTCGAGTCTCCGGAAATGTTAAATTTGAAAAAAGAAATTCAGGAAGTTGATGTTGGCGGAGATGAAAAAATTAGAGAGTTAATTTCTTATAATTTAATTAAGAAAAATTTAAGTTATGATTTGCCACACCAGCGAGAGGGTGCATTAAAAATAATTAGAGACATGAATACTTCGGCATTACTTTCGGATGAAGTTGGTTTGGGTAAGACAATTACGACTGGAATTATTCTTAAGGAAAATATTATGAGAGGATTTGTAAAAAAAGTTTTGATTTTAACTCCGCCGTCATTGGTTGATCAGTGGGTGGCAGAACTAAAAGAGAAATTTGATTTGAATTTTCAAATTATTGAATCTGCAGATGATTGGGCGAGTGTTAATTTTGCGATAGCATCTTTGGATAGAGTTAAGTTATTTGATTCTGTTGCCAGGGAATTTAAGCACAAGTTGGCTCATGAAATTTTGTGGGATTTGGTAGTTGTCGATGAAGCTCATAAGCTAAAAGAAAGGAATACTGTTCGATGGAGATTTGTGGATTTGCTACATAAAAAAAGATTTTTACTTTTGACGGCTACTCCTTTTCAGAATGATTTGTTGGAGTTGTATAATTTGTTAAATTTGTTAAAAAAGGGACATCTTGGAACTGTAAAAGAATTTAGAAACAAATTTTTGTATAAGGGCAATAAGAGACATCCGCTAAATCCGCTGGAGTTAAGGAAGAAACTTGGAGAGTTAATGGTTAGAAGAAAGAGGAGTGAAATAGGAATTGATTATAAAAAAAGAATGCCAAAAATTATTTCCGTGGAATTAACAAAAGAAGAGAAAGTGATTTATGATAATATTTGTGAGTTGATTAAGTCAAAGTATTTTATGGCTTCTGGAAATCAAATAAATGGTTTATTGGCCGTTTTTGCGATTTTACCGAAGATAACGTCTTCATCTAAGTCTGCTATCGAGAGTTTGACTAGAATAGTAAATGATGATGCTTATCATGAGATTACGAGGGAATTTGCGAGAGGAATATTAGAAGATTGTGCGAAATTAAAAGTTGATTCTAAGATTGAAAAACTTGTTGAGGTGGTTCGCGAAATTAAAGCGAGAAGTAATGATGAGAAGATATTAATTTATACACGTCATCCAACTACGTTGAGATATATTGTTGAAACATTGAAGCCGTTCAATTTGAAAATTGTGGAGTTTATGGGTGGTTTAGATAGAGAGGAAAAGACGAGAAGAATTAGTGAATTTAAGGCAGACGCAGATATTTTGATTTCTACAGATACTGGCGCGGAAGGTTTGAATTTTCAGTTTTGTAGAAATTTAATTAATTATGATTTGCCATGGAATCCGATGAATGTAGAGCAAAGAATTGGGAGGCTTGATAGAATTGGACAGAAAAGAGAGATATATGTTTATTCTTTGGCCACAAAAGATACAATGGAAGAATATGTCGTTGATTTAATCATAAATAAAATGTGTTGTGTTGGATTGGTTATAGGAGAGTTGCCGATTATATTATTTAATTTGGGATTGGATGGTGAGGGAGAATATGGAAGAAATAAGATTGAAGAAAGATTGATGATGTCGTTTATTGATTCTAGGAATAATTTACAATTGTTTGCGAAAGACGTCGCTGGAATTGCGAAGATTGTCGATAAGGGAATACAAGAGTATAAAGATATGGAAGAGAAAAATAAGGAAATGATGGGAGAGAAATAAAGTTTTCTACAATAATCCTTAAAGTTTCATTTCAAAACATTTATATAGTATCATTTGATAATATAATCAATGGATAGCATGGTAGAAAATCAAATGAAGTTTAATATAGAGAAAATATTAACTAGAAGTCCAAGACTAGAGACAGTTGTTTTAGTGGAGCAATTTATAAAAGAGCATAGTGGTGATTTTAAGAAAACAGATTTATTGAATAATTTACCCAAAAAAATGATGTGGGGAACTTTTAATGTGATATTGAAATATTTATATGAAAGTGGGAAGATAGGGGCAGACAAAAATGGTTTTATAATTTATATATGGAATCCTAACATGGTTAAATCTTTTGCGAATAAAAAGAGGTACTAATGGTTTTTATCAAATCTGCAGATGGCGTAATATTTGCGGATGAAAATTTAGAGAAGGTATTTAATTCTCTTCCAGAAAATGATTCGATAAAAAAATCGATAGTTCGCGCTATTAAAAGCTTAAAAGAAGATGCTTTTTGCGGAGAAAGAATAAGAAAAGAATTGATTCCTAAAACTTACATTCAAAAATATAATATAGATAATCTTCTGTGGTATCCTCTTCCAGATGGCTGGAGACTTGTTTATTCAATTCAGAGAGACGAGGTTGAATTATTGGCAGTTATTTTAGAGTGGTTTGATCATAAGAACTACGAAAGAAGATTTGGTTATTAATTTTCTATATAAATACTTAAAAAGACTTATTTTTATATTGGTCTTGAGGTGAAAAATGAATGAACAAAATGTAAATCTTGTAGAGAATTTTTTTAAGAGTCTTAAGTGCGAAGTTTTCAGAAAGGGTAATGATATTGTTATAAAAGGAATTCCTGAAAAAATACAACTTATTTTTAAAATCGAAAGAAATGTTGAGTTGCTTTTTGATGATTTGACAGATAGTGCTGGATTGATTATAAAAATAAAAGATTATTTGAAAAATAAGCCCAGTAAGACTCTTTTGAAAATTGATTTTGAGTTTCCTTCAAATATAAATGAAAAAATTTCTCTAAGGAATTGCTCTATATCTAAAGTAGAAAAAAAACATGAGAATAATTATTTTTCAAGATTTACGTTTTTAACTACTTTCAGATATAAAAGTAATATAGAGCAAACATTGAATGAAATATATGTGCATGATGGAAAAATAGTTTCAGGTGATTTGAAGGATTATAATGTTAAGGAGGGCAGTGTTGAAGAGGCTTCTACAGATCATCTTGCTAAAGATTATGATGTCGCAAAAGAAAAATTGCACGAATTACTTAATCAAAAAATCATAGAAGTTTCTTCGGATCTTGATGTGGATTTGGAAAAAGAAATTAAGAGAATTGAAGAACATTTTGGTTCTATTCTTGGGGAGTTTAATTTGAATAGAAATAGAATTTTAGAAAGAATAAAAGAAAACGAAATTTCGGGGGAGTTAGATAAGGCTAAAAAAAATAAAGAGTTGTTGAATGCGTCTTTTTCAGATACTCATCTTAAAAGAATTGAGGACGAAAGGAAAATTGTTATTGATAACGAAAGAATGAAGTGTGCGCTTGATGTTGAAAATAAGTTGATTAATACCACGATAATTTACTATCCTGTTTTTAAAATATTTTTGGGATTGAATGAGGCAGGGTTTACTAAGACGATTGAAGTAATGTTTAACCCGTTGACAAATGAATTAACTAATTTTTTTTGTGATTCATGTAAAACTTCTCTGGATCAAATTAATGTTTGTCATGGTGGACACATTTGTTGTAGTTCGTGTTTACATGCGTGTTCGGAATGTGGAAAGAGATTTTGTCGACTCTGTATCGCCGGAATTTGTAGTGGTTGTGGCAAGGTGGTTTGTAAGAATTGCGTTAGAAAGTGTGAGGATTGTGGAAATTTATTTTGTAAGAACTGTACTAGAGTGAGTAGTTTAACTGGTAAGGAAAAGTGTACGACATGTGTGGTCTATTGCCCTGTCTGTTCTAAAATAGTCGAAAAGGCAAATCTTGCTAGGGACTCATCTGGGAGAATGGTTTGTAAAAGTTGTGCAAGTCCGAGGAGAATTCATTCGGGAACCCCTAATTCTGCGCCAATTAAGAGACTTAATCCGAAAGATATATTTGGCGAATAATTTATAAAGTTAGATTTTCTGTATTTTGTATGAAAAAAAGTTTTGTGAG
>CAZNOS010000053.1:0-4723 GCA_964574775.1 Candidatus Woesearchaeota archaeon
GGATCTGTAACAGTTCAAGACACTGAGGTTTCCTCAGTATCTGGCAAGAATTTAATCGTTATCGGTGGTTCTTGTGTAAACTCTGTTGCTGCTGAATTACTTGGAGGCGCTGCTTGTGAAGCTGCATTCACTGCTAAGACTGGAATAAAATCCGGTGAAGCTCTTATCAAATCTTTCGCGAGAGGAAATAAGATCGCTTTATTAGTAGCTGGATATAACGCTGCTGACACAACAACTGCAATAACTTACCTTTCAAATAAAGCTGTTAACACAACTGTTAACGCTGCATTAAAGGTAGTTGATGCAAATACTGCAACTGCTATAACTGCTTAAGAATAAATATCATAGGGAGTTTTTACTCCCTTTTTTCTTTTTTTTATTTTTCTCTTCTTCTACTTTTTTAATTGATTAGTTTCGTATATATTCGGCTCAGAAAACTTTATATATGAAATTTCCGACTATAATTTATGATAAAAAGAATAGAAACACAGAAGGATAGGGATGCGAGAGCTAAGAAAACTAGAATTATAGTCAGTGTTATTATGGTCGTTTTAATCGGTCTTTCTAGTCTTGGATATGCGATTATGAGTAATAGTGGGAATTCCGCCGCAGAAGATAACATTGTAGAATACGCTGGATTAAAATTTGTAAACTCTAACGGTTTATGGATAACTGAAGTTAGTGAAAAAATTTATTATTTTACCTATTTGCCGAATGAGACACAAGATGTTTTGGTTTCTGGAAGTTTTTCATTCGGAGATTATTATCAAAAACCCGTATATGGTGTCAACATCAACTCGGCTGCTAGTGGATTATTTAACGCGCTGGGTGGAATTGCGCTAAGGGTTCAAGATGCCTGCATGATTGGTACTAATTGCAGTAATCCCGATTGGCCAATTAAAACTTGTGCTGATAATCTAATTATTTTTTCCGACTCTGAATCAAATTTTACTAGCATCTCTAAAGTAGGAAATTGTACATTTATATCTGGAGATTCTTTTAAGGGATCCGATAAGCTTTTATATAAACTATTAAATATACAATAATGGCAAAGAATAAAAAACAAACTAAAAAAAACAAACCTAAAGAAAAACAAATTAGTCAGTTTTTTTGGGTAGCTGCTTTTATTGTCGTCTTAACATTGTCTATTATTTTTGTTCCAATAATATATCATCAGATATTTGGAAAATTTGAATATGGCGGAGTTAATTTTGAAAAAACAAAAACAGGCTCGATTATCTTTTATCATGGGCAATTTCCAATAATCTATAAAGGAAATTTATCTGCTATTTATAATTCATACTTTAGAACGGACCCAAGAGAAAATAATATTTCTATAGACACCACACTAGGTCTTTCTAAAAATGTGATTATTTCCCTCGAGCCGGGCGTAGAAAGTTGCCAAAGCATGACGCTTGCCAATCCGCAACTAGCAATGTTTGTTCACGCATTTCCATTCGTTAAAAATATTAGTTCCTCGACAAATAACAAAACAATCGCAAAAGAGCTAAATATTAGTTTTGCTGATTGTAGTAATGCGTCTATTGATTCGACTGTGTTAATCATTAGAAAGTCTGATATTCCGTCTATTGCAGCTGGAAATAAATCTGGATGTTATTTTTTAAACGTTGGAGATTGTCAATATTTAGAAACTGTTGAAAGATATATCATGGGTGCGATGGCTCAGATAAACAATGTTTCTTTGCAACAATAATGGACGCACAGCTTTTCTTGTCGATTATACTTTCCTTCTTACCGTTCGTTGAACTCAGGGCTGGATTGCCGGTTGTTTTAGATTATTGTCTAAAGAACTCACTAAATATATGGCCATATTTCTTATTAATTATTTTTGTAAATTGCCTGATTATTCCATTTGTTTTTTTCTTTATGGATTTTCTACATGTGCATTTTATGAAAATTTCTTACTACAGAAGATTTATGGATAAATACTTAGAAAGGGTAAAAATCAAAGGCAAAAAGCTTGAGAAAAAAGAAGGGTTTTTATTATACTTTCTTCTCTGTATATTTGTCGCAGTTCCACTACCCGGAACTGGTGCGTGGACAGGAACTATCTTATCATGGCTGTCTGGATTCGATAGAAAGGCTAGCTTCGTGGCAATATCCGTCGGTGTTTTAATTTCCGGGATAATTATTCTTGCCTTATTTTTTGGATTTGTTAACTTGTTTTAGAATAAACTTGATGTCTGAATAAACTGGAATCGCTACTATTTTAAATAATTTTACGGCATAAAACCAAATCAACATAACAAATATAACCGAAATAAAATACCAAAAAAACATATGTACTGACTCGAAATACGCGCCACCTGATATTAATGTCATAATTATTATTCTTATTATATTAAATACTAAAAATGTGGCGAAACAAAATGTAATTAACTTGAGTCTTTTAACAACCCGCAAATCTTTTGTAGACATCGCTAAGATAAATAATAGATAGTATGCGGATCCCGCGACGCAGGCATTGACGATATTTACCGCCGTAGTGTTAAACATAATTAAACCTAAGGAATAAAATGAATTTACATCCCCAATAAACGATAAAATAAAACTTACTGGCCAAAAAGTTAAAGGATAAAATACCTTATAAAAAATAAAAAGATTTCCAAAGCCAACCAATAATATTAAGATATATCTCAACAATAATTCATAAATTTTCTTCATTTAAAAAGAAAGAAATCAATAGTTAAAAACTTAATCCCTTCTGCTTAATATCAATCTTACTAGTAAAATTATTAGGATTAAAACTACTAGGATAATAATTCCAATTAGAAGATAGCTACCTACCTTTCCAAATTGATTATACATGCCTGGCAATATCCCTGAAAAGAATCCAGTTTTTGCTGTAATATTTACTGTGATTGGTTGATCTATTGATTTTCCGTTATAGACAGCATTTATATTGAATGTTTGTTGTCCTGCCTGTGTTGGTTTTAATGTTACATATACTGTCTTAGATTCTGCCTTGCCTACAGTTATTGTGGATGGATCTACGCCAACAAATTCTGCCCAAGAGTCATAATCTTCTGGAGATATGATAGTACTTATGGAAAGATTTTCGTTGTTCTTGAATGTAACTGCAATAACCAAGTCTTCTCCAATGACTGCGGATGAATTAAGTTTTGCTGTGATAGTTGGTTTTGTTGGATCGTTACAATTTCCAGACAGGCCGAGTGTGTATGTATAATCATATTTATCATCTGATGTTTCGTCATAAGAGTCATCGTCGTCGTCATAATCAAATTCTGTATATAATAATAATTTGTGTGCCTTTTCTACTGCGCTTTGTGGAACGATGAAAGAGAAAGAAACGTCTGCTTGGTCTCCTTGGTCTAAATTATCAATTTCACTATATAATTTTATTCCTAGGTCTTTGTTGTATAATGTTACCCTTACTCTGTCAGCGTCAGCGTCACCGATATTTGAAACTGTAACTGCTAAATCAACTGTCTCTCCACAATTAGAAGAAACTGGTCCGCTTACACTAGAAACAATAGAATAGTCTCCATCTTCTGTTTCAATTGAAACAGAATTAGCCTTCTCAACATAGCAACCATATTTTCCATCTACTTTTACATACATATCATAATTATTCTCGTCTGCATCGCCAGCAACAGCGAATTCAAAAGTTGCATCTTCATCGTCTTCTCCATTTATTTTTAAATCATTTATTTCCAAATCATCATCATCTGAAGCGATTTTTGAACCAGATACCTTAACGCCATCTTTATAAAATAAAAGAGATACATCAAACTTTTCGTCATCATCGACTTCGTTTCTAATATTATTAATTGTAATTGAAATTTTATTAGATGGCATCCATTCCCATTCATTCTCATTTCCATCTTCATTATCTTCTATTTCTCCGATAGAAATATTTTGAGAAGTATATTTGTTTCCACAGATTTCAGAAATTATGGATTTAGTTACGTTGATTTTATAAACCACATTATTACTCGTATTTGTATCGTTTCCTTTAGCCGTTAATGTTATTTCCCTTAACCCCACCGAAGTAGATATAGCATCTGTGGAGAAAGTTATTGTAAGGAAGTCAGAAGTAGTATTATTAGCCAATGTGAAAGAAGTAGGTAATGCAGAAGCTATTCCAGGGGCAGTAGAATTCTCAAAAGATACCAAAACTGGAACATCATTAGTATTATTTACTTTAAAAGTAAAAGAAACTGAATCTCCTTGTACAACACTAGCATTTGTTGTGCTTGGTATAATTATAAGATTGGCACTAGCTAAACTAACAGCGAATAGAATCATTGCAAAAAGCGCAATCATGAATCTCATTTGTTTAACCATGTTGTAATTTTGGAGTTACAACGCTTTATAAACTTTTTGGTTTTTGTAAGTTTCTTTATAATTTAAAATATTGGAGAAATATTTATATATGGGCTCGACGTGCAATTGATATGATAAAATCCAGAGAGAACCTTGTAGGAGCGTATGCCTTTCTTGTGGGGGTTGTATTTGCAGTACTTATGGGTATCTCACAAAAACTTTTTAATACGACGTATAGCAATATTCCATACGCCTTTCTTGTGGTTCTTGGTATAATTATTGGATTCCTTAATATAGGCGATAGGGATTCCATGACTTTTTTGATTGCGTCTCTTTCGTTGGTTATAGTCAGTGGATTCGGACAGTCTGCACTAATTTACGTATCTAATATCCCGATTCTTTCTTCCCTAACTTC
>CAZNOS010000054.1:0-4379 GCA_964574775.1 Candidatus Woesearchaeota archaeon
TCATAATTCTTTCTTAGTAAATCATAAAATCGTTTCATCTCGTTTTGGTCCGCTACTTTCAAAACATCCAACTCTGGTGCAAAAATTTCCGTATATCTATCTCGTCTTCTAATTAAACGTGTTTTACCGTCCTCGCTTATCATAACAATCGGAGGCCTTCTTAAATTATTGAAATTAGAACTTAATACGTTACTGTACGAACCACAATCCATTATAACCAAAAGGTCCTCTTTTTTTAATTCGGGCATTTTCTGACAAGTTGCTATCAAATCAAGACAATCACATGTACAACCAGCAATATCATATTTCTTCGTAGATTTAGTCCTCATCTTGTTTCCCGGAAGAATTTCATAATCGCAATGAGATATCAAAATATCTGGAAACATAGAATAACAAGAACCGTCTGTAATCACAATTTCTTTACTTCCCAAATTCTTTTTACTAATAACACTCACGATTCCTATACCCGAATTAGCCACTAAAGATTTTCCCGGCTCAAAAACAAGTACTGGTAATGCAATTTCCTTTTTTAAACAAATTTCTTTAAAGTGCGGAACAAAAACTTCAGCCAAGTCCTTCGGCGTAAAAAATTTTCCAGGACAATAAGTTTTTGGAGCAATAGTCGGAAAACCCCCTCCAAAATCCAACATTTCTATAATAATCTCATTCTTTTTAGCAAAAACCGCCAAATCCGTTAATTTATCTGCAGCCATAAGATATCCATTGAAATTATATGCGTATGAGCCATGATAATGAAAACCCTTAAGGTGTATCAATGGATTCTGACTTACCTTTAGAATGGCTTTTTTGGCATATTTGTAAGGTATTCCATACTGCTGTTTCTTCGTCGTAAATTTTCCATCGTTAATCATTGGATTAACTCTCAACATTATCGGAATAACTTTATTCATCTGTTTTGCAACATCTATTATAATATCAAGCTCCTCAAGAGAATCGACAGTAATTACATTCACACCAATTGAAACCGCAAACATAATATCTTTTTTTGTTTTGTATAAATTTGTAAAAGTTATTTGTCTAGGCGTAAAATCCGCCAAAAGCCCTAAGATTATTTCTCCGACGCTACTTGCGTCAAAATCCAACCCCTCCTCTCTCATAATTCTCAAAACCTCCAAATTAGAATTACACTTACAGGCATACTGTGGTCTAAAAAACTGATAATCAAAACTATCCCTAAACGCTCTACACTTCTCCCTTATTTCTTCCTCGACCAAAATATATACGGGCGAACCATACTTTTTTACTATCTCATTAATATTAACTCCCTCGATTAACAAATTCCCCTTAGTATCCTGACTAATAAAGTGTTTCCAACGCTGTCTCAAATATTTTCTTGAAATATTTTTTCTTTCACTTTTTCTCTTCGGCTCTAAATTAGGCATAATTCCGCCTTCAGAACCACTTAGAATATCTGTATTATCTTCGGACATTTTTTATTTCAATTTCAACAAAACTCTATTTAAAAACTTAATCCCAACAAGCTCATTACATATATGAAATCTTAAAACCACAATTCCCAATATTTATAAATATTATAAGACAACCAATGTTGGAGGTAAAATGACAAAAGTAAGTGTTAACCAAAAATTATGCATTGGATGTGGTGCGTGTGTTTCTATATGCCCAGAAGTATTTGAGATGAAAAACGGCAAATCAATTGTCAAGGTAAAGAAAATTGATGATGTTGCTTGCGCAAAAGAAGCAGAAACCGGATGTCCAGTTGCAGCTATAATCGTAAAAGAGTAGCCAAATAACTTTTTATTTTTTTCTTTTAATAATTCTATTTTTTGATTTAGATTTCTGTTCATACGGAACAAGTCCCACCCCCTCTTGAAAAGTATATATTGGAAGCTTGTGTGTTTTCCCTAACTGATAAATTTCTCTCGCTGTTTCCTCGTTTTCTAATAATTGTGGCAGCGCATATATTCCCTTTATTGTATAATCTCCTCCAACTAAAAATTCATCCTGAGATCCAAATGCCCCTATATTATTAGAGAGTGCATAACGAGTTGCAGAATCAACTCTTTCCTCCAATGAAGAACTTTCACCAGAATCATTGGCCAATCTTACCTCTGATTTATTTCCCACTGGCTTTGATACCAAATCTCCGTTACTTGCATCATATATTTTACCGCCAGTGTCTCCCAAAATCACTCCAAACGGCTGAAAGAATTTCCTTTCACTAGTTACCGGGCTTACGCCAAAAGTGCTTATAGCTGGCTTATCCCTAATTAATCCATCAAGCAAAATTCCCCCATCAAAAACACTTGAATGATTATTTCCTAACCTTTCTAAATATCTTGCAAAAGATGGATTATTAAATCCAGCCCTAGCCATGTCCCTAGATCCCACGTATGCTGGTATACCATGAAGTAGATCGACTCCCTGCTTGGAAACCATACTCAAATCCACATATTGTATATCTCCTAGATTAGAAGAAACAAAATCATTCCTCAACGCCTCCATTTCTCCAGCGTTATTATAAGAACCGCCACGGGATATTGCTTTTTGGTGTTTCAATATTGGCAACAATCTACGATCTAGTTCTCTTATAAGTTTCCTTTCTTTTCCAGAAGACAGATATTCTTTTGCGTTTTTTTCTAGTGCAGCACGTACTGGCCCATAATAAGAAATTAAATTTTGTATCATCTCTTTTTCAGACATCTTTCTATCATCTCCGAATAGTTTGTTTTTCTTTCCACCCAGCTTTTCATACTCCGATTCTAAATCGTAAAGTAAATCTCGAATAGATTCTCTTGAATATTTAAAATAAGTATGCCCAAGGCTATCGATATCAAGCACATCATCTATTTTTGCAGGAAGATTACCCGTCCTAGTCTTATATTCTATTTTTCTTAAAGCAAATCTTGCCTTGGAATAATTATCCTCTGCTTTTTGCCTTTCCTCTGGACTCAAGCGACTTCTTTCCATCCTCTCTAAGTCTTCCCATCCTGGCTGTGGATCTAAAACTTTTTTAGCATATTTTTTATCGTTTTGCTCAACATACTCAACCTCTCTTCTGCCACCCCACCATTTTCTTCTTCCCAATCTAGTTTGTGGTTTCGAGAGAGACATTTCGGATGATGGATTCACTTGCTCCATTCTAGATAACTTTTCTTGTAAAGAATCTGTAAAAACGATATTAAGAAAAAAGAAACTTCCTACAAAAATCAAAATAGTAGAAGTTAACCAATCCGTCAAATTAAATGAGAAAGAATTATTTACCATATTAAACGCTGCATACCCAGTTATACTGCCCACAGGAAAAGTCATTATTCCAAAAAACATAGAAACTACTAAAGACAATAATAGATTCTTTTTCACACTCTTTTTCATGATTATCTAACGTATTAAGATTATAAAAAGATAACTACTTTCTAAAACTAATTCCGTCTGCACAATTAATACAACCTAAATTTTGCTTCTTAATGGATGCCTTCTTGGCGTAATTAGCGTACTGCAACAAACGTATCTTTCGTTTTGCTAGAGAAATGGATTTATTTAGACATGGTCCGCCCAGACAACCGCCAACGCAAAAATTTACATCTAAAAACTTTATATTTTTGGGAATTCCTTTGTCGAGATATTCTTTAACCTTAGAAACTCCGTCTATTATTAACGTTTCATTATTTTGTATAACTCCCTTTAAATTTGCCGTCTTACTTAATCCACCCGCCAGTGGATAAATCTTAGTGTAATCGTTATAGAATGCGTCAAATATTTCATATTTTCCCTTCTTAGAATTTTTTACTTTTATCTTATTTTTTCTAAATAATTCTTTTAACTGTTGATAGTCTATAGTATAATCAACGTATTTTGAGCTTTCTGCTTCTTTCTTTTTAAAATGACAAGGAGAAATAAAAATAGTTTTATATTTTGGAAATTCTTTTTTACAAACTTTAGCCGTTGCAATCATTGGACTATCTACTGAAATTAAGTTTTTTGCATATTTTGGATATTCGTTTTTTATAAATTCCGTAATACCCGGACAAACGGTTGAAATATATAATTTTCCAGATTTAAGCAACTTATGATATTCACTATTTACCATCTTTGCACCAAACGTTAATTCAACCACTTTTTCAAATCCTAACTTTTTAAGAGCAAAAACAATTCCTGGATAATCAAATTCAGAAACAAAACTCGGGGCCAATAGCGCAATAGTTCTAACTCCAGATTTCAAAACTTTCTCAATTTGTTGTATATTATTTTTCATTTTGAGTTAACTTTGATTTTGTTATAAAAACTAATGCTGCAAATATCGCAACAGTTGCAAGATAATAAAACATTACCAATTGATTAATATCCCAAAGATATCCTGCTATTATTCCACCAACTATGGTAGATATTCCAATCGA
>CAZNOS010000055.1:0-4366 GCA_964574775.1 Candidatus Woesearchaeota archaeon
CAAAGCTGACACTCTGCCCAACAGGACTGACTCCGGCCGCGTGTGCTTTATTTATTCACGCCCCCCTTGTTTTTAAATCTTTTCACCCTATTTTCCAACACCGGTAACGTTTCTTTAATTAAATCTATTCGCTCTCCGTACTTCTTCATTCGAATATTATAAACCAACCCGGATATTTTATTATTCCTAAAACGATCTTCCTGGTTTCTTATCATCAACTTATTCAACGCTTCCAACTCTTTTTTTAGACGTGTAATGCTTTTTTCAATCACGTAGACCCTAATTTTACCATAGGACATATACCCTATAATACCAACGAAAACTAAAACAATAACAATATACAACCAATTTCGTAAAATAAAATTTTTAGCATTTTCACCCAAAACGTTCATAGTAGCATTCTGCGAATTTACTCTTTCAATTTCTAAATTTGTTTTTTCTATAAACGAAATAGACTCATCATATCTATCTTCGTAAAAAGAGACATTCGCCTGAGTAAACACATCTAAAACTGTCTTAACGTCAATATTCTGTTCCTGCAACAATTTTATTTTTTTATCAATAACATTCAAAGAATCGTATATCTCATAAGCCTGAGCTTTTCTAATATCTATTAAATTTGTATAAATTAACACACTATCATAACTAATATTTTTCCAATCGACCAAACGCAACGCACGACTAGCATCCTGTTTAGAAGACGCCGAAGAAGAACTGTTTCTTAAAATTTCAGCATATCTCGCCTGTTCGAGAACAATCTCCGACTGAATAATTGTATCATTTAAAAAACCAGCAGAAAATCCATGATCTTGAAATTCAAGTAAAACAGAATACGAACCATTTATTTTAAGATTTGCCTCATCATACGTTGCTGCAAAAACAACCTGCACGAAAAAAATAAATACCAAACATAAAAACATATTTTTTATTACGCTCATTTTTTCACCCCTTTTGATTCTAATAATCTATCAATACTCTCCTTGAGTTTTCTTTCTTTCTTAATCTTTCTATTTTCAAAATATTTCATTATGCCGAAAGATTTAGTATTGGACTTTTCCAAAACAACGACCTTATCTTTTTTAGCAACCCCTCTATTCATCAACTCCGAAGTAAGTCTTTCTTCTTCAATCTCAGCTAACCTTTCATTTAATATATCAAACTGAGTTTTATATTCGCCCTCGCCCATTTTCTTCTCCTTATAAAACCCTTCCTGCGCTTTTGCAATTTCCTTTTCCGTCTGTGATTTCTCTCTGTCTAAATCTTGAACTATTTGTTCTCCGGACAAAACCTTTATTCTTCTACTTCTTAATTTTAATCTCTCGGACCTAATTTTAGCTAAATTATCCGTATATAATTTCATCACAGAATGATATGCGCTAACACTTATTTTTCCAGCAAAATATTTCTGCTGCGATTCCACTATCATCTGCTTAATTCTTTCCTCTCTTTTATCTGCATCCTCGATTCTCTCTCCAATACTTCTCTTTTGATAGAATCTATATCCCCCAAAGCCAGAAGCTGTTAATAATATAAGGAATAAAAGGATATATGGCCAATATAAATAAATAAACAACAGGACATTACCCTTCCTTTCTAATGCCAATAAATTTTCAACAGACTGAACTCTCTCATTCGCCAAAACATAATCTCCTCTCTCAAACGCAGAAACTGCCATATCTAATAAATTTTGAATAGCACTACTTGCAAAAACTGCCCTACCGGTAATACTCTGCCCAGTATATTCACTATCCGACGGATCAACTAGAGATAATTTCAACTTATTTATCTTGCCATTTACACCAAACGCTAATTCTTTCGTGGATAAAATTTCTGCCGCCAAATCATAAGCTTCTTTATTTTTACCTTCATTAAATTTAGATTGTGCAAGACTTAACACTTCACTCAACTTAGCAAAATTAAATCCCGCGGAATCCATTAAGGCAATTGCATTTTTCGCATCCGTTAAAAACTCACTTGTTTTTTCCGCACTGATTTCCTGTATCACTAATTTAATATTTTGTATTTCAGAATAACTCATTTTACTTTCTCCCTGCACCAATACGCCGCTTATTTTTGCCTTCAATATAAACTCTTCATAACTTTTATAGCTTGGGGCCCTCAATGTAACCCTAAAGCTCCTATTCTCTCCATAAGACACACTATTAATTTCAGAAGGACTAATCTCTACATACTGAGACGGAAATCCGGTCAATTCCAATTTCAAATTTTCCAAAGTCTTATTCGGATATTTTCCATAAACAACTATATCAAAACTATTCTCAATGCCCCTAATCAAATCAACTCTCTTGGAATAAGAAGAAGAAATCGCTCCACCTCCTCCCCCTCCACCACCGCCAGAAGTTGTAGTTGTAACAGTTTGAGTAATAACCAATGGATCTGTAATCATCACAATCTTAGAAAAGCTAGAAGAATTAGTGTTTGTAGAATTAACATTTCCAACAATGGTTAGATTACTCTCGGTTATAGACGAACCAACGTCTACAGTTATCGAATTTGTTCCAGAAACACCTACGGGAAGATTCCCCAAATATCTAACCAAATTTCCACTAGACAAACTAAATCCAGTAGGTAATTCAAAAAATAAATTAACCCCCTGCGCATCCTGGGTTCCTAAATTTGTAACAGTGATTGCATATGCAACACTCTGCTCTCCTCTTGTTACAGATGAAGAGGAAACATCCATAACCAAAACGAGATATGGCGCTTCAGTAGATTGAATAAAAATATTCCGTTCGAATAACTCGGTTCCTGCCGATGAAACAATAGAAATGTTATAACCATACAATCCAGATGTTAAATCAGTTAAATTAACATAAAGAGGAATATTCAAAACTGTTCCATTTTCAGCAGTATAATTTTCAGTTTGGTTTAAAGTATTATTTAAATTAAATCTTGATAAAATAGAACTATTTGCAACAATTGTCACATTATAATTTAAAGCACTATCAGAAGTCGTATTTAAAATAATATATCCTAGCTCATTTGCAGTAGTTTCTTGTGCGTATGTAAAAGACTTTATCGAGCTTATATTTGTTGTAATCTCTTGTGAAATATCATCAAAAACACTTAAATTATAGTTCTGTGATACCTCTGTATTTCCATAACTATCAGTCGCATTAACATAAAATGTCCAATTACCCGCTCCAAAATTAATTGTAACATTATAATCTGAAATAGTTGTATTTGTCATCTCAATAGAGCTCAACGATCCAGAACCATTTTTATAATAAACAGAAACATTAGAAATGGCATAATCCTCAACAACAGAAGCATTTATCACAACATTCACTCCAGGATCTAAAGAATCCAAATCGCTTGGGGCATAAACAACATCACTTATGATTGGTGCATAATCATCTAAAACAATTATATTATAGCTCTCAGATCCATTCATTCTTCCAGACAAATCAAATACATAAACATTAACCACAAACCCACCAGGAACTGTATCCTCAGAATCTACTAAATCATTCAAAGAATCAGAATTACCAGACAAATCATAAGCACTTGAATTAACAAATGCCCCTGTGGCATTATTTGAAACTATCATATAATCTAAACCAACTGAATCGCTTACATTAATTAAACAATCTATATCAATAGAATTATTTGTAGGAGAATTACAAACAAAAGAATTCACCAATGGATTATTTAAATCAATAAAGAATACTGTAGCCGCACTACCACGATTATTATTCAAAGACGTATGATTAGCATAAAATGTAACATTATTCTGCCCCTCAGAAAATGTATAACTAGCATTCCAATTTGTCATTGAAACATTTCCTAAAGCACTAATGGCACCACCATTAATAGAATATCCGGCATCCCTCAACGGAGAATCAGTACTAATATTTAAAATCTGTAGAGCAGAAGAATAGTAAACTCCAGCTATTGGGCTCAATATTGTTATTCCAGGCGCTCCCGTTTCTGTATCTACATCAAAACTAACTGAACTACTTTGTCCCAAATTTCCAGATGCATCAACTGCATAAAATATAACATTATGAGAACCATCCGCGATACTGGCTGTTAAACTTCTAGAAAGCCCAGAACCAGACATGCTCACATTTGCAGCACCATCTAAAGAATAATTAATAGAAGAAACAGTTTCACTCAAAGAAATTGCCAATAACACGCCCGTCTGAGAATATGATCCGCCAACAGCAGGGCTTAAAACAGTTACAGTCGGTGCAGTTACATCACTAACTGTAAAACTCGTTGAAGTTGAATTTGTATTTCCCGCTGCATCAGTTGCGTAAAATATACATTGATATCCGCCTTTAGGAATATTAATCATTGTATAATTTGCAAATCCTCTTAAAGCCAAATCAATTGTATGATT
>CAZNOS010000056.1:0-2051 GCA_964574775.1 Candidatus Woesearchaeota archaeon
GAAATATGCGAAAGAACTCCACCTTTCTCAATTATAATACCTCTACAAAGACTAAGAATTGGGGCCCAGCCAGGATCTGCTGTCTCAGTCACTATTATTTCATATTTTTTATTTAAATCTGGATTTGCATTCTTAATTAAACTAACTTTTCCGATTGCCTCACCGGATGAACATGGGCGTCCCATTATTAAATCACCAGTTAGCTTTTCAAATCTAGGATTACTAGATATAATTTTACCACTACTATCTGTATATAAAACATTTTCAGGATCAACCTCTTTGTATGCTATATCTTCTTCTTTTCTTTGCTTAACAATCTCCTTAATATTTGACGAAATACTTTCTAACTCTGAAATTGTCAGATAAAATACATCTCTACTATCTACTATAATCTTCTCGCGTTCCATTCGTTTTCCTATCTCAATAAATATTCTCCTGGCGATACTAAAAACTCTCGCCCTTAAAATTCTGAGATCCTCTCTCTGTTCAATATATTTTTTTGTTTCAGAAAGAAAGAAATTGCCGAAATTTCCAACGTTAATCTTTTTTGCCTTTATTGGTGCGTTAAACTTTACATCACGATATGCAATCAATAATCTAGTAAAATCCACGGAGTCTTTTGTTAGCTCGGAGGACTCTAATTTTAATTCATTTGCAAATCTGCCACCATATATTCTAAAATATGCATCCTTTTCAAAATTAGTTGGGTTTTTGGCTAATTTAGCTAATGCCTTTATTTGTTCTGTGGTTCTTAATGATCCCATTCCGGAAAGTTGATTTAATGCATCCATATCGCTCAATCCGTGTTTTTTCGCTTGTTTAATAAATAACCCATGAAATGTCATGACTAAAAAATCATTTTCAATTGGTATATGCCATACAGAAATCATCTCTTTTTCAATATTATAAAATTCCTTCAATAAATCTTGTCTAGATATTGTCTGTATGTTTTTTTTATTAAATATTTCTATAATTCCAGATATCTTTCTTTTGAATCTAGTAACTTCTGAATTAAAATTTAAATATTTTAATAAAATCAAAGAATAATATTTAATCTTAAATAAAAAACTAACATTTTTATCATATCTCTTATCTAGCTCAGACTTACTCCTTATTGATATCATGCGATCAAAGTTGACCTTATTTCTCTTATAGCCCGGAAATAAAGTGAGCATCTTATACCAGTTTCCCATATTGTAGTAAAATCTTCCATAAAAAAATCCTAGCATATTATTGAAAATATTTTCATACTCTTCTACTCTTCTTTTAGATACGCCAGAAGCAAGAGCAACGCGTTTATAGACACCCGAATATATTCTTTGGGCAAATGAACAAGTTAGTGGTAAAACTATGCCAGAATAACTTTCGGCTATATTTGAATTATCCCACACATTAAGCTCTCGTGTGTTCTGAAAAATAGTTATTGGTCTTGATTGAAGAACAAATAATTCCCCATTCTGGATAGTCCATTCAATATCCTGTGGAGATCCAAACATCTTGCTAATTTTTTCAGAAATACTAGTAATCATAAATATTTGTTTTTCATCCAAACTATTCTTTTCCTTATTTTGTAAAGTAATTTTATTACTCGTTTTATTAACAGAATATTCGTCGCAAGCTTCTCCGCCAACAATAGAGTCTGCCAATCCAAAATTCGAATTAATAATATATTCGTCTTTCGTATTAAATACAACGCCAGATACATCCCCATTAATAAATTTCTGAACTATAATCGAAATCTTGGGTTTTACATTCAGATTCTTGGACTTAAGATAGTCTTGTACTTTTTTAGAGTTCACAGAATTAATAACTTTTTTTAATGGATTATCTATATTATTTAAATTACTTATTCTAGCGGATTCAAATAAGCCAGCAAAACTATTCTGTTTACCATCTTCACAACTAGCAGAAGATCTTAGAATAACATCTTTTGTCCAATCGCTCGTCTTATCTATTATTATCTTCTTGATATCGCATAACCTAGAATTAGACACTTTTTCTGATGAAATAATAAAAAAATCGGGAACATTGAAACCAAACTTTTTCAATTT
>CAZNOS010000056.1:2151-4277 GCA_964574775.1 Candidatus Woesearchaeota archaeon
CTTATAACTATAGGTGGATTATATCTGGAGTGGTTTTTCCTAAGGTTAGACATACGTAAATATCCAGCAGCAATACAGGAATATATTGATGCAACATATAGGATAGCAGGAGTTGTTCCCATAATAGAAATCTTATATATACCAACATTTATGGGTCTTGTAATAGGATTTATCAAATATTGGGAAATAAGTCTAAGTCAAAAAAATAAAGGAGTAAAGAAAAAATGAGCAATATTATAATTATTGAGTCTGCAATTATAGTTTTTATTTTACTATTATACGCTTTTATGAAAATAAAAAAATATGCTTCTGCTGAAAGAAAATTCTTAGTGTTGTTTATTTCAATATTACTATTTGAATTTATGAGTGCCCCAATGTGGCAATTTACATCCTTTCAAAGCTGGACTTACATATGGCAAAGTATTTCTTGGATAATAATTTTGGGATGGTCTAGTATATTTATGTTCTCTTTCCTCTTGGTTGATTCTCTATTTAGATATCTGCCAGATAAAAGAAGATTTTGGCTATATTTAGTTTTCGTTCAAATAATTGTAGTACCTATAGAATCCTATCTTATTACATCTGGAATCAAAAGTTATTCTCCGATTTTGGCAAATACGTTTACAGGTTTAAAAATTCCACTTACAACAGTACCGCTTGAAATAATGGCAGCCGTTCCTCTTTTTGCTACATTAATTATTTGTTTCTATAAATATATAAATTATATTAGTAAAAAGTAGCAATATGGACGAGAATTCACAACCCGCAAATGCAGAGATTCCCAAGGAAGTCTCATATGCTGGAAGAAAATACGTTCTTGAGGACAATACTCCGTTGTCAGATCAAAAACCAAGTTCAACGGTTAAGAAAGCTTCTAAGGTTTTCTTTGTTATTTTATTAGTAATAGGCGGTATTATATTTGGTTTGCCATTACTGGGCCTTCTATTTTGTTTAGTTATTGGCGGTTTCGCATCATTATTTTCTGTAGTTCTGCCATCAGTTATAGGATTATCTTCAATGAGTATATTAATATCTTCATATTCTAAATACTCTAAAAAGAAAACCACCAAATTCTCAAAATTAGTTCCGTATTTGATAGCAATTGTTGCATTTACTGCTCTATTCTTTGGTGGATTGTTGCATAAAAATACAAATATGTGCGAACTAGCAAGTATTAATATGATAAAGCCATTGCTCTATTCTTCTGGCCTCATGTTCTCAAGTATACTTCTTCGTTTAAAAGTAAAAAAGCTATAAGGTATATTAAAAAAGATTAAAAAGAGCACATGTTTCAGTATAACATGACATTAAATGGTTTAAAATATTTTTTTGCAAAATTGACTAAGTCTCAATCTTATTTGGATGCAATAAACGATAATTTTCTAGACAAACTTCTCGGGCATCATAAAATAATAGGTTGGCATAATGGTTGTCCTGTATATTCTTCGTTTTTAGTGCCCGGATTAAGTAAACCGCTTGGAAATCTTATATCAAATAACTTAATTAAATCTATGAATAACGAACCTATACCGGGGATAGCAAATATAGGTATTACAGATAAATGCAATTGTAACTGCGAACATTGTAGCTTCTTTGGAGCAATGGACAAAACAAAAAACAAAAAACTATTGTCAAATATAGAAATGAAAAAAACCATAAATGAATGCATTGATCTCGGAGTAAATGTCATCAACTTCGTTGGTGGAGAACCGTTATTAAGAGAAGACTTGTGCGAACTAATTTCATCTGTAAACAAAGATAAGGCTGTCTGTTCGCTCTTTACAAATGGATGGATGTTAAAAGAGAAAGCGAGAAGCCTCAAAAAAGCAGGACTTATGCAAGTCAATGTTAGTCTAGATTCAACAAGGGCAGAAATTCATGATAAATTTAGAAGAAAGGACGGATTATTTAGAAGAGTTATAGAAGGGATTAAGGAAGCTAGGAATCAGGGGTTACTAACTTGCATTTCTACAACCGTTACTCAAGAAACATTGACAAATGGAGAATTTGAAAAAATGTTAATTTTAGCAAAAAATCTAAAAGTAAACGAAATACTAGTTTTTGATATGTTATCTGCAGGCATGTATTCTCATATTTATGCCAAAAAAGAAAAAATAGATTTAGAT
>CAZNOS010000057.1:0-3994 GCA_964574775.1 Candidatus Woesearchaeota archaeon
GGTATTTTGTTATAGAATGTGTAAAACATAAACGTTAGTGATCCGATTAAAAGTAGTATAATTAGAATGTTGAGTATTTTTGACATAATATTTATTGTTTTCCTTAGTTTAAAGATTTTGTCAATTAGATAACTTTTTATATTCTCATTTCAATGTAATCTTGCAAACCAGACAGCGTGTTAGTCCCACGCATTCCGCAAACGGACTTTATGGCGGGTCGTAAGGGAGCGAGTGATATTGAGACGATAATGTCATGTGTTCGACGTTGACGTTTTGTCCTCTTCGATCTCTCTATTGCGAATCGGGTGAGGCCTTGATCGGAGCAACCCTAAGTTATAGTTCAGATGCTTAGAGGGTAGCAGAACCGAGAAAAATATATGATCTCTTTTCGGGGATATTGAGCCAACTCCCGGGTTTGTACTAAGTTCTTTTCTTTTATAAAAAGAAAATTTCTCTAAACAAAAGAAAACACCTTTGTCTTTTGTCGTTTTGCTCCAAAAGTTTATTTACGGAGTTCTTTCTTTTTAAAAAGAAAAAATTTATCTCACGACGCAAGTTAGCTTCTGCAGAAAACAAAAAAGAACGTAATAGTTAAGCTTCGTTTGCTAATCACACTTTACTAAACTTTAAATATTCTGATTATTTGTTTAAAGCATGAATAGGGCGAATAAAAAAGGTGTTTCGGAAATTGTTGCGTATGTTCTCTTAATTTCTATTTCGTTTGCCATTGCTGCAATTGTTTATTCTTGGTTAATGTTTTATGTTACACCAGCGAAAGAAATAAAATGCGACGAAGGTATTTCTTTAACGATTAGATCTGTTACGTATAATTGCGCAACAAAGAGTTTGAATATTACTTTGCAAAATAGAGGATTATTCGACGTGGATGGATATAAGATTAGAGTAAATAATAAGACCGGTGCGGACATAGGAGTTTACATGATTAATGCGACTGGAGTTCCGGTTAGAGCAAGTAATGCTACGTATGGCGGAGTTATTTATGATTATTATTCGGCGGCAACTAGGACAGATACTGCGGTGCCAAGAGCGATTGGTGGTAATCTGACATTTATTGAGGTTCAGCCCTATAGTATTATCGAGGGAGAGGTTGTGGCTTGCGATACAATTGCGAAACAGGCAATTGTCTGCGCTTAGGAATATTTATAAATATCGAATATGTTTTTATCTTATGGTCGTTTTGAATCAAAAGAGAGGATTATCGCCTGTTATTGCAACGGTTTTATTGATTGCCCTTGCGTTGGTTCTCGCAATGATTGTTTTTTTGTGGGCTAGAGGATTTGTATCGGAGCAGATTGAAAAACAGGGTAAGCCAACAGATCAGGTTTGTAAAGATGTTTCTTTCGATTTAGATTATGTTCAAAATGGACACGAAGTTGAGTTGCAGATTGTTAATAGAGGAAATATACCAATTTATAATTTTGATATAAAATTTATCGGCGGAGGATCGTCTTCTATTGTAAATTTTGACTTTGGGGTTGACGTGGGTGGTGCGACGGATAGAGAGATAGTTCCGCTTGTTGGAGAACCTAGTCAGATGATTGTTTATCCAATGATTTTAGGAAACGTTCGTGGAAAGACAGTTAACAAGCCAGTTACGTGTTTGGATGAAGGCAAATCTATTAAGTTAACGTATTGATTAAATTTATAAACTAACGATGATATGTTATTGAAATGAAAGGAGGTTTAATATGAATAGTAAGAAAGGAGTAAGTGCTGTTGTTGCGACTGTTTTAATTATAATGATTACTGTTGCTGCAGTTGGTATTATTTGGGCTGCTATAATTCCTATGGTTAGAGATAATCTAAACAAAGGAACTGCTTGTAATGATGCTATGAGCGATATATCTTTAGTTACTGATGGTGGTTATACTTGTATAAATAGAACTGCGATAGGATGTCCGTCTGGATGGTCTATCGTTACTGGAGATAATTCGAAGTGTAATAATGCTTCTGCTGTTGGAAATACAGGAGTGAACATTAGTAGCAGAGTTGGCAATGTTTCTTTGCAAATTAAGAAGGGACCAAATACAAAGGTTTCTTTAGTTGCTGTACAGGCATTAGTATTTGTCGGAGGAAATTCTGAGACTTTCACGATAAGAAGTGGTCTTCCTGGAAATAACGAGTTTAAAACTGTTATTGTTGGAAGTAATACTACTGTAAATGCTACAAAGGTAAAGATTGCACCAATTGTAACTGTTGGAAAAACAGAAGAAGTTTGTGAAGCAGTATCTGAAGTAACATTACCAATTTGTTCATAAGAACATAATTTTATATTTTATTTTTTTTTAATCGGCCGCGATTAAATTTTACTAATTAGATGAGGATGAAGAAAATTAATTTTAATAGTGGGAGGAGGATTTTTGGTTTTAGCATGTCTAGTCGTGCTCGGTTCGCACGACCGACATCAATAGATGGCAGATTTTTTAATTTTTCTATGTCTAGTCGTGCTCAGGTATGGGTAGAGACCGTTATATATACATTGATAGGTTTGGGAATAATTGGAATTCTTCTTGCTGCGTCTAAGCCTAAAATAGAAGAGATGAAAGACAAGATTATTATTGAACAAACGATTACATCTCTAAATGATATTAGTAGTAGGATTTATGATGTTCAGATTTCTCCCGGTAATAAAAGAATTTTGAATTTAAAAATTACAAAGGGTCGTTTTTATGTTAATGCGTCGTATGATGAGATTGGATGGATTTTAGAGTCTAATTATAAATATAGTGAGATAGGCAGAGCAGTTAGCTTGGGAAATCTAAATGTTTTAACTACTGAGGGTTCGCCATATCTTGTTAAGATTTCTATGAAATATTCTATTAATTTGACGTATTCTGCGCAGGATACATACTTCGATGTTGAGGGTTCGCCAGCTCCATACGTTTTGAGCGTTGAAAACATGGGAATGCCAGATGGTAGATTAACAAATGTGGATTTGGTTGTGAGTTAGTTTTTTGTGTCGAATGACGAAATATTTAAATGGATGATTTGTTATATAATTGAAGAGATTGTAAAATGGAAGTAGTGAACAAATCACTTCATACATTTTTAATAAAAAATGAGGATAAAAATATAGTTAAAAAATGGAAGTACCTAAATTAGATTTTAATGCTAAGATTCCGAAGATTAGTTATAAGCAAGATAAAACCTCTGTTGATGTGAGATATCCGCTTATTTTGCCGTATGCAAATGCACATATTTATTGGGATGCTAAAATTGGCGAGATGGTTTATGATTTAGAGGAGCCGTTGTTGACAGACGAAGATAAGGAAAATTTAAACAAGTTACATACAGCGATTCAGGAAATGATTAACATAAATCTTACTCGTGATGAGGTTAAGGAGTCCATGGAAGAGTATCTGCATAAAATCGCAACTCTTGTGATTTCCGAGACGCAAATTAAAATGAGCGAGGAAGGATACTATAGAGTTTTTTATTATTTATATAGAGATTTTTACGGATTAAATGAAATTGAGGCGATTATGCATGATTATTTTATTGAAGATATTCAGTGTAATGGCGTCGGACAGCCAATATATATCGTTCATAGAATTTTTAGAAATTTAAGAACAGCAATTCAATTTGAGGACGTTGATAGGTTGGCGAGTTTTGTTGAAAAAATTGCACAGAAGTGCGGAAAATATATTTCGTATGCCTCTCCTTTATTGGACGGAACTTTGCCAGATGGTTCAAGAGTTAATGCGACTTATACTAAAGATGTTTCTTCTCGTGGGCCAACGTTTACGATTAGAAAGTTTACTAAAAACCCATTCACTCCACTTAATTTAGTCGGATTTGGAACGGTGTCTCCGGAGATGCTTGCGTTTTTATGGATGATGATGCAATATAAATTAAATGTTTTGATTGCGGGTGGAACGGGCTCTGGAAAGACCACGCTTCTTAATGCGATTGCGTTTTTTATTCCGCCAGAAGCAAGAGTTGTTTCGATTGAAGATACTCGTGAATTGAATTT
>CAZNOS010000058.1:0-3841 GCA_964574775.1 Candidatus Woesearchaeota archaeon
GTTTGTGTTTTGTAATTTAACATCACATCTCCTTCTTTATATTTCTAACCAATTTTAAATAATCTTTTTCATCAAGTATGATTCTTTTAGATAGATTAATATCAACTGCCCCGAGTTTTAAGTTGGGAATTATATGATAATGTATATGGTCTATAGATTTTCCCACTCTCTTTTTATTACCCTCTCTATACAAAATAGAAACATCTCCATATTTGTTATGCATCTTTCGCATTGCAAAGTACACTAAATTGTCAATATCAGCTTTTTCTTTTTTTGTTAAATCTTCCAAAAACAAAACATGCCTCTTTGGGGAAACAATCAAATGGTCTTTTGTATATGGTGATTTAGCAAGAGTTAATACCGCACTCTTGTTTTCTTTAATAATCTCATTTTTATCTCGACAGCAAAATGGGCATCTTCGCATACCCTTTAAATAATTTATATAAAGCATAATAAACACAAAACAATTTTATTTATAAGCCTTTTTAATATTATGAACTTGCCGAGAATCGAACTCGGACTTCTCGACTGCCAGCCGAAAGTTCTTCCATTGAACCACAAGCCCCATAGTGGACTCATCGGGAATCGAACCCGAATCAACTCGACGCGAACGAATTATATTACCATTATACTATAAGCCCAAAAAATTTCGCTATTGAGTTAATAATTGCTAAGCAACTATCGTTTTTCAATATTTCTATTTCACAACTGCAAAATTTTTTGTTAAGAATAGATTAATTATAGAATCTTAAAAGAGTTTACATTTAAATCAACCGTAATTAATTTGAACGCAAGTTCAAGTCAATTTAAATTTTAAGTTGCAGGGTCGTTGTGAAACAATGACAGCAACTACAAAAAATTTAAATTAACAATATTAAAGTTTTTGCGAAGCAAAACAATCTTCTTTTTCTTGGTTTAGAGAAGCTTCTTTTTTCTAAAAAGAAGGAACTCATTACATCTCTTTCAACTCTTCAATCCCCAACAAATTCAAACTAGATTTCAAAACTTTTCTGAAAGCATCGATTAACTTTAACCTAAACAACTCCTCTTTACTTCCAATAACTTGATGCGCATGATAAAACTCGTTAAATATCTGACAAAGCTCAAACGCGTAATTCGCAATAATATTCGGTGCCAGTTGATTATACGCCTGCTTCACAACATCCGGAAAATTTCCAATCTTAGTCAACAACGCACTCTCTTCTTTAGATAAATCATAAATCACCATTTTAGCTTTTTTGGCCTTAACCTTACGAACTATCGACGACGCACGAGCATAAGAATAAAGCAAATACGGTCCCGTGTTGCCTTCGAACTCCAAAGATTCCTTCGGATTAAAAACAATATTTTTCGTTAAATCTATTTTCAAAAGACTATATCTAATTGCCGCAAGCGCTATCTTCAGCGATCTTTCTTGCAAATCTTTTTTACTAACATCCTGCTGTCTCTTAACAATTCCCTCTTCCGCAAGTTTTCTCGTATCCTCAATCAAATCATCTGCATCAACCACCGTTCCCTCACGAGATTTCATTCGACCTTCCGGCAACTCAACCATACCGTAAGATAAATGATAAAGATTTTCCGCAAACTTATATCCCAATTTCTTTAAAACCGAAAATAAAACCTTAAAATGATAATCCTGCTCATTAGCCACAACATAAATACTTCCATCAACTCCGAAATCTTCATCCTTCAATTTCGCCAAATACATATCTTGCGTGATATAGATTGAAGTTCCATCTGACCTCAACAAAACTTTCTCACCAAGACCTTCGGAAGTCAAATCAATCATTACAGCCCCATCATCTCTCTTCTTAAAAATTCCTTTTTTCAGTCCCTCCTCGACAATTTCTTTCCCATTCTGATATATCTTGCTTTCGAAATATTCTTTATCAAACTTCAATCCGAACTTTTCATACGTTTCCTTAAACCCATCGAACGCCCACTTATTCATCAATTTCCAAAGAGTAATCACATCCTTATCGCCCGCCTCCCACTTACGCAACATCTCTTGCGCATCTTCCTCTAAAGCCGGGTTTTCTTTTGCTGCCTTACTAAATAATACATAATAATCTCCCACGAAATGATCCGACTTTACGCCTTCCGATTTAGGAGTTTTACCATCACCATATTTCTGATAACCCAACATAGATTTACAAATATGAACACCCCTATCGTTATTCAAATTCGTCCTAATAATTTTATTCCCACAAAATTCCATTAAATTCGCAACACTATCTCCAATCGACATATTCCTTAAATGACCAAGATGAAGCGGCTTATTTGTATTAGGAGATGGAAACTCTATAACAATTTTTCTTTTATTACCATCCTCACTCATACCAAAGTCTTTCTTACCTGCTTCCTTCAAAACTTTCTCCGCCAAAAACTTCTTGTTAACAAAAAAATTAACATACGCAGATTTAACCTCCACACCAGAAATTTCTTTCGATAAATTTTTTCTTATCTTTTCAGCCAAATCTTGCGCAATCATCAACGGAGACTTCTTCTCAATCTTAGCCAAACTAAAACACGGAAAAGCGAAATCCCCCATCTCTTGTTGCGGCGGAACCTCAATTAAGCCAGAAATTTCCTCATTAGAAATCTTTTTATCTAGAACCTTTCCCAAAATTTGAACTATATATTCCTTCATAATGAAATCAAAACAAAAATGATATTTATTAAACTATCTCTTCCTTCTCTTAATATGTCTTCCAAGCCTTCTACTTAAAATAATTACCAAAACGATTATCGCAACTAATACAATTAAATTAAACACGAACTTCCACAAACTTCCACTTGTTTCTTCAATGAAATCCTCTACGACCGTCTTATCTTCCTCAATTTCTTCTGACTCTTCCGCATTCGTATACGCCACACTCACGTTCTTTAAGCTCACGTTCGCCATAGTCCCAGAATACTTATTATAAGTCACATTCAAATCATAAACTCCATCCTTCTCAATATCAACTAAAACACTCTCATTTATTTTTAATGAAAACGTTTGAGGCGTCGAAGCAACCGTGAAAGTTATTGAATCTGATGACAAATTGTTGAAAGTTATAGTATGTGTTTGGTTTGCGTAAATAAACCTCAACACATAATTTTTGCCAACGTTTCTACTAAATCCACTTTCTAAAAGAGTTTGTAATATTGTATATGTTGTCGAACCACCACCCGAACCAGAAGACGAATCGTCCGCAATAGTTTCTTGCGTCACACTGAATGTCACATTAGAAGAGTTTCCAATATTCCCATAAACGTCTTCGCACGAAACCATAATAACATGATTCCCAACTGCAAAACTTGCCCAATTAAAACTATTATTCGCAGATTTATTTATTACTGTTGTATTAGAATGATGCCACACTCCCTCAAAATATATAGAACAATTCGCAATATCCGAATCATCCGAAACATTATAATAAATTGTTCTAGATAATGAAGTTGAGTTTGCTATTTGAAAAAGATAGACGACCGGATCACTAGCATCTGCAATGCTATAATTACTCCATGAGGTTACATTAAAAATATAATCATCACCAACGGCAGATAATATAGCACAATCCGAACACACCACTCCATCTTTAAAGATATCCGTTCCGGTAACATTAGTATCTAACAAAGTTACGTTCGCTGAAACATTATAAGCAACATAATTAGAACTATTTACATAAGCCAAATTTTTTGAAATATTTAATATCTTAGTAAAGTTAGTTTCATTCGTAGAAACGTAGCTAAACTTCACAGCCCCAAAACCATTGTAAAGCGTCGTCTGATTTAATTTTAATGTTCCTGCCGTACCATTCTCCCCCCCACTTCCACCAATAGAACGAATATT
>CAZNOS010000059.1:0-3759 GCA_964574775.1 Candidatus Woesearchaeota archaeon
TCTGAAAGAGAAAATAGAATTGTAAACGTAGTGAAGGCAAAATCCGGAATGAAAAATAAAAACCAAGCACTAGGATTTATAATTCAAACTTACGCAAAACAACATCTACCTGAAATGATGCAACCTCTAGAAAAACCAGGAAGACCAACTGAAAAACACATTGAGAGCGTTGAAGAATTAAGACGTGAGATAAGAGAATAAAAATATTTTAAAAAAATAAATTTACAAACCGCTATCTTTTCTTTTTGAAATTTTCTTTATAATAAATTCTCTTATTTTTTCTGCTTCGTCTATAGAAACAGCTGGCAAATATCCTTCGGAATGCATTCCTCTACCATTTGCGGGCATCGAATAGCCGGCAGTTTGAAGATTAACACTAGAGAATCCGAAAATTCTTGCGATTATTCCTCGAGCAATATCTACATTCTGTATTCTTTGATAAGGAATATTGCTATACTTCTTCCAGACGATTCCTTTTTCTACCCTCAATTGATCTTCTGTAAATTCGTATTTGAAAAATCTATAAGAAAGCCTCGCATAAACTTCAACCAATATCAAAAACAAAATAAAAATAATTAAAATAGTAGAAGCAACGCTAGAAATAGCAACAAAAAAACCATCTCCATCATCTGCCGCAAAAATCCCGCTAAAGAATAAACCCAAAAAGAATGCAATAAATATCGAACTGAAAAATCCACTAATTCTAAACGCCCACTTTGCGCCAGGATGAAGTTGTTTCATAACCATAATTAAATTAAGAATATGATGTTTTTAAAACTAATGTTTTAATCCTCTAGACCAACCGGTTAGATCTTCCCAGATTTGTAAAAATTGCGCGTATCTTTCCTGCGCTAATTGAATGGGAATTTGTAGTCGTGCATATCCATTCTCGCGTTTTTCGAAAACTTGAGCGATGTCATCCATCTCTAACTCAAAACAAAAATTTTCTTCTCTCTTTAATTTTGCGAATTTATTTCTTTCGGTGGTTTCTATTAATTTTGCAGTTAACCTTTCTGCGTTTCTTGGGTCATAAAACAAAACCCCCGGTCTATAAACAAAAAATCCATTGAATGCATTCGGGCCGGTGTGTCCATCTTCTAAAAATTTACCGATATGTCCTGCGCAACAATTATAACAAGTTTTGATTCCAGCTTTCCACAAATTGTAGATAAGTTGTCCTTGTGGTTCATCTAAGTCTCTGACTCCTCCGCCGTCGCTCAAAAATTTTTCAAATTCTAAATCGTTAAATATGTCTTTCATTTTAAATTTATCAGAACTCTTTTATTGATTCTCTTGTAATCCTTTTCTACTTCTAATATCTCTAATTACTTTCTGTTGTAATTCGTTTGGCATTCTCTCGAATGTCTGATCAAGTAAAGAAGAAATACCTCTACCGCCAGTACAAGAACGCAAGTCTGAGCTCCATCCAATCATTTCAGCTACTGGAAGTCTTGCTTTTATGAATGAAACAATTCCCTCTTGTTTAGCGTCAATCATCTGTCCTCTCTTTTGTGTAATCAACTTTGAAACATCGCCCATAAATTCTGTTGGGATTTCGATAACGTGCACCTGAACTGGTTCAAATAAAACTGGTGAAGCATTCTTAAATGCAGCCTGTAAACCCTCTCTAATTGCCGGATAAACCTGCGCAGGGCCTCTATGGATAGCATCCTCGTGTAATTTCATATCTACCAAAGAAACTTTCAATTTCTGACATGGCTCTCTAGACAATGGTCCAGCTTTCATAACCATTTCAAATGAATCTAAAATTAATTCAATAACTTCACCGATATGAACTTCGCCCTTTGTTTTATCTAAGAAAACGCTTCCCATGAAAATATCTCTAAATTGTCTAGCTTCATCATGTGTAACGCCAGCAGCTAAAAGTGATTTTAATAAAACATCGTCTTTCTTATCTTTCTTAATTCTTCCCTCGGAAATATCGCCTCTATCAATCGCATTGGAAAGAGTATCATCTAACGGTTCAACCTGCATATAAAACGCATTGTGTCTATTCGGAGATTTTCCTTCAGTAGAACCAGAGTTCTTCAAAACAGTTTCTCTATAAACAACAATCGGATTAGAAGTTTTAATTTCTACTCCCTTCTCTGTTTTAATTCTATTTTCAACAATTTCTAAATGTAATTCTCCCATACCTGACATAAGATTTTCTCCAGTCTCTTCATTAATTTCAATCTTAATAGATGGATCTTCCTTCGCAACTTTTCTTAAAACCTCTACCAACTTAGGTAAGTCAATAGATTTCTCTACACTAATAGATTTTGTAATAACCGGCTGGAAAATATGTTTAATCTCTTCGAATGGAGTTTGCGGATCTTTTGTAAGTGTTTCACCAACCTCAGAAACAATACCTGCAATAGCGAAAACATTTCCAGCGCCAGCTTCATCAACTTGCTCTGGTCTAATACCATCATAAACTAAAACCTGTTGAACTCTTTGTTTTTTCTTAGCTAAATTTAACCATAATTCATCTCCGACGTGAATAGTTCCCGAAAAACATCTTCCTGCAGAAATTTCTTTTCCAGATTTAGGTTCGATAACAATTCTCGTAATAACGAAAGCTGGTTCTCCACTTGCATCACAAGCTAATAATTGCTTTCCAAATTCTGTTTCTTTATCTCCCTTCCAAACTCTTCCAATTCTATATTTTTGAGCTTCCAACGGAGAAGGTAAGTGCTTAACAGCCACGTCCATCATAACTTCAAATAAAGATGCGTTTTTCAAAGCCCAATCTTTCCTTGCTTCTTCTGTTAAAGATTCGTCATAAATTTTGTAAATATCTGCAAAAGTAATTTTTTTCTTTATCATAAAAGGAACTGTCAATGCCCAATTATCTCTAGCGGAACCAAACGCAACTGAACCATCAGCCACATTAACTTGCCATATCTGCTTGAATTCTGGTTCAGCAATATTTGCAATCAATGTATTAAACTCGTCGATAATCTTTTTGAATTTTTCTTGCATTTGTTGCGGTGTAACTTTCAATTCTTTAATCAATCTGTCTACTTTATTGATAAATAAAACCGGCTTAACTCTTTCTCTTAATGCTTGTTTTAATACAGTTTCAGTTTGAGGCATGATTCCTTCAGAAGCGCAAGCCAACACGACAGTTCCGTCGATAGCTCTCATTGCTCTTGTAACATTACCAGAAAAATCAACGTGACCTGGAGTATCAATTAAATTAATCAAATATTCTTCGCCGTTAAATTCATGCACCATAGATACATTCGCAGCATCTACCGTCATCAATCTTTCCTGCTCATCTGCATGTTGCCATGTTGCCATTCCAGCTTCCAAATCTCCAGCAGACTTATTTGACATCTTACCAGCAGCAGCTAAAAGATTATCTGTAAAAGCAGTTTTTCCGTGGTGAATATGTGCAGAAGTAGCGATGTTTCTAATGTTCTTCTGATTCTTAATAATTCTCTTGATTTTATCAAAGTTCTTTTCGCCTGTTGCCATACTATATCCTTGAAAAAATGCTTTATAAATATTTGCGTTCTTTTATCGACGATATGGTCAAATAATGGACCACGCCCTATCTTCTATAGAATCCAAAATCATCACGACCAGAATATTTCACCGAAGAATAATCTCTTCGCCCTTCATCTACTCTATATCTTGGCATTTCCGGTAATTTATAACTTTCTTCTTCCATTTTTAGAATTATTAACGCGCAGCGCCTTCTTTCTTTGGGTGCACAGATATTTTTGTAACCAATCCCTTATCATCTTCAAT
>CAZNOS010000060.1:0-3699 GCA_964574775.1 Candidatus Woesearchaeota archaeon
GTAATAATTGGATGTTGCAAATAATTAATGTTTCGGGAATAGTAGATCCAGCTGTTCAGACATGTGTTAATGATTCTGATTGTATTGTTGGAGATGTTTGTGACAATGGTGTTTGTGTGCAGGGAGACTGGTTGCCTGGAAGTGGGACTCTTGAGGATCCATTTAGAATTTCTAATTGTCAACAATTGCAGAATATTAAGAATAATTTAACTGGAAACTATGTTCTTGAAAATAATGTTAATTGTTCTTCTATTCCTAATTTTGAGCCAATTGGAATTATTCTGAAATTGGATGATGAAGGCCATGAATACTATGACACAGAATCCTTTGATGGTTTTTTTGATGGTGCAGGACATGAAATTCTTAACTTAAACATTGTTGATCTTAGTATGGAAAACTTTTTCTCACAAGGAATAGGGCTATTCGCAAGAGTTAGTGGAAATATTTCTAATGTGGGTTTAAATTCGGTATCTATAGATGTTCTATATGACAATGTTGGAGGGCTAGTGGGTTATTTGGAAAGTACCGGTAAAATAATAGATTCTTATTCTTCTGGAAGTATTAATGTTTCTTCTCAGGAAAATAATTATCCTATGCAAGTTGGCGGACTGGTTGGATCTAATGAGGGACTGATTATTAATTCATTCTCAAATATGAACATAAATGGTTATGCTAATGTGGGCGGTTTAGTAGGGTACAACCTGGGAACTATTTTAAAATCCTATGCTTTAGGTAGTGCCATGGCTTCTGGTTCAAATATTGGTGGTTTGGTTGGGAATAATGGGGGAGGGATAAGTGATTCATATTCTCATGTTAATGTTGTAGGGTATGCTGCAGGTGGCATAGTTGGTTTCTCATATGGTGGAAATATTTCTAATTCTTATTCTGTAGGGGCTGTTCCTTCTTATCTTGATAATGGCGGTTTAATTGGGAGCCGCAGTACTATTCCGGCAGGTAATTCTGTTATAATTAATTCTTATTGGGATAACGAAACCTCTGGCAGGAATAATGCAGTAGGTTATGGTTCTTCATCTGGAATTCTCGGTAAAACAACTTCTGAAATGAAACAACAATCAACTTACGCAAATTGGGATTTCACAAATACTTGGGTAATTAATTCAAGTATCAATAATGGTTATCCTTATCTTAGATAAAGAATAATTAATCTAAAATATTTTATTAAATAAATTGCGTGTTTAGAATTCGAACTCTAATCTATCGTTAAATTCGCCGCAGAAATTTTCTAATAATTTTTGTTCGACTTTTTTATCTCTGATCCAAGAAGAGTGTCCTAGAACCCAGCCAAGTTTTACGAAGGCAGTTTCTGGGAGCATATCATTTAATGAGATTAGTCCTGTTTTTTGTAAATCTCTTCCTGTTGAATAAACGTTAAGATTTAGTCTCCCGTAAATTGTTTGTGGTGCGCCACAGATTACCATTCCTTTTTCTGTTAGACGTTTTATCGTTGGAATCCAATTGTGTTCTGCATCCTGAGCGGGAACCTGTCCAATTCCAAGAAGTTCTAAAACAAGTCCTTTGTATCCCATTTGATTATACCACTCTAGAATATGCGGGTCTTGTCCGGGTGTTATTTGAATTAGGGCTATTCTGTTTTCGAATTTTGCATCAGCTTCTATTTTTTTAGAATTATTTCTTGGGCTAAAATTTCTTAAGATTTTAAATTCTTTTTTAGATATTTCTGCGAAGGGTTCGGAATTAATTACCTTGAAAGCGTCTCTTCTTGATGTGTGTGTTTTTCTGACTTTGACTCCTGGCATTGCGAGACAATATTCGTCGTTTAAATCTTTGTGTCCGACAATTGCAACTTCCGCGATATCTGAAACTGCGAATTTTGCAGCGCAGATTAAATTTAGAGCAGCGTCTGTTGAGCCCCTATCTATACTTCTCTGGGAATATGTTAGAGCTACGGGTTTGTTAAGTTTTCCGAGCATAAAAGATAGTGCGGCAGATGTAAAATGTAGCGTGTCTGTTCCGTGCGTGATTATTATTCCAGAAATAGAGTCTTCATTTAGAAGCGAAGCAACTATTTCTGCTAGTTTTTTCCAGTCTTTGTATCCCATGTTTTCTGAAAATTTCATGAAGGGTTTTTCTATTCTTGAGATATTACAAATTTCTTTAATTTCTGGAGCCATGTTGAGAATTGTTTCAGCGTCTGTCGAAATTACTCCGCCTGTTTTTGGGTCGAGTCGTGCAGATATAGTTCCGCCAGTGATAATCATTGCGACGTTTGGTAGTTTGGAATTTTGTTCGGATTGATGTATTTGAGATTCTTTTGTTTCGGATTTTTTTATTATTTTAGCGTCGAGGATGTCTCTTTCTTTTATTCCGATGTTGTAACCAGATTCGAGTTTGAGTAAAATTATTTCAGAGTCATAACTTTCTAAAACCGTTCCTTTCCATGTTTTTTCGGATGTTCTTAGTTCTACTAAATCTCCAACCGTAAGTGATTTTTCTTTCATGTAAATAGGAAGATATGTGATTATAAAAAGCTTATGAGAAAGATATTTAATCAGAGAAAACGTGGATTTTTTATGGATTATGGCGAAAACGTAATGAATAGGAGAATAAATCTTATCTTTGCTAATAATGCTATTGCGGAGGCCGTTCAGAGAGGTAGGAAATTAACGGTGGGTGAAAGGATATTTATTGTTGGTGCAGCGAAAGAGGGACTGGAAATTCCGTATCGTGATAGGCATGAAGATATGGATCATATTTTGTTCAAATTTTTGGATATTGGGGTTTTGGATTATAGAAAGCTAGGAAGAGATGACGCTGTTGTTGATGAGTTCTATAGACCAGGCTGTCAGGCAGACTTGAGTGCGTTTTCGAAAATGTGATATTCTTGGATTAGTAATTAATCTCTCGTGAAGTCGTAAAGTTTAAAAGATGATTAGTCTATTACACTAAGAGGGGTGATCGTTTGGGGTCGCGTTAGAATTCTTAAAATGATAAAATATAACAGAAATTTATTTGTATGCTCGGGAAATGTTGATAGAAGCGTTGCTGGAGAAATAATTTTTAGAGAGGGGCTTGAAAAGAAGGGATTCAGCGTCGGCAAATTCAGTGATTTAGATGGTTTTGATTTTTATGTGGGTTCTGCTGGAATAGATGTAGCTGAAAAAGACAAGATGAATGGATCCATGCAATTAACTGAAGACATGGCTCGAAGAGCAAATAGGATTTTTTCTATAGATGAAATGATAACAACGGAATTGATGAGCAAGTATGGCGTAAGAAAAAGTAAAATAGTCCAGTTGGATATTTTTGAGGGTAGAAGTCTTATGGTATACGAAGAAGCGATTAGTCTTTATGGTGAATTTAGGAGAAAATTGACTGAATATCTACCGAGAAGATAAGATAAAAATGTTTATTAACCTAGAAATTTAGTAATTGATATTAGGTGATGGTCTTGAGTTCACCTCAGAATTCTAAAATAAAAATGAATGAAAGATATCCACATAGCGTAATTGAAAGAAAAGTTTTAGGTAAAGATGTAACCATTTTGGGAGTTTATCATACCCCTAAACAATTTGTAGAGCATAGAGATTTTTTTGAGGAGCAAGTCTCTAGGCATGATGCGATTGTTGTTGAAGGAGGATATGGAGAGGCTCTTTTTGATTTTGGGGGTTTTGAATTTTTTGAAAGTTTTGCAGAATTAGCTAGACTGGCGGAGAAACC
>CAZNOS010000061.1:0-1200 GCA_964574775.1 Candidatus Woesearchaeota archaeon
CAATCATGATTCCACGGGTTACATCTAACAATTCTCTCTATTCCCATTCGCCCTCCACGAAGCAAACCATGTTTCTCAATTGCCTGCCTAGTATATTCAGAGCAACTCGGTTCAAACCTACAAATCTTTTCAACTCCCACAAGCGCTAACACGTCATAAAAAGGTTTACTTAAAATTTGATAAGCTCTAATTGCACCCGTAGCACCTCTATCTAGAAAATTAGTCATAAGCGCCCGGAACCAACACTGGGGTTCTTTTATACGGACCTTCAATTCCTCTCAAAACACTATTCGTCAACGCCTCATATTTCGAAAGCTCTATAGAAACTTGATGCGAAACTTCGGCCTTAATTTTTTTATCAACACCATCCCTCTCTCTTTCATTACAACCCTTAATAGTGCATCCTCCAATTAAAACTAGTGCGACTAACCCTAAACAGCAGCAACCACCACAGCCAGAATCTGAATCTTTTGCCATAAAAATTATGCTCATATTTAATTTTTAAACATTTGTATACTCGAAACTATTCAAATATTTTTCTTCCAACCCTAATCATATTCGCGCCCTCTTCAACCGCAACCAAATAATCATTTGACATTCCCATAGAAAGAAACTCCAAACCAAATCTATCAAACTCTAATTTCATTTTTTTGTAAATATCCCTGACTCCATTTACCCCAACTTTTTCTACGCTTGGCGGAATTGTCATTAGACCGCAAACTTCAATATTCTGCAAATTTTTTATTCTACCAATTTCTTTTTCTAATTCATCAAAACTAAATCCATCACCTTTTTCGGAATCACTATTAACTTGTAAAAGTATTTTTTGTTTTGTATTCAAGCCAGCGCATGTAGAATTTATTTTATTTGCAATCTCGAAAGAAGAAACGCTCTGAATTAAAAATGGTTTCAACTGAACAATCTTCGCAACTTTATTAGACTGAATATGCCCTATAAAATGTGTCTTAATTTTAGATAAATCGACCCCCTTATTTACCTCCTCAAATTGCTGAAATGTGTTAAATCCAACGTCCACTCCGAAATCCACAATAGATTTTATTTGTTCATCATTAGCATATTTAACAGCTACAACCAGCTTAGCACGCGAATCTACTTCCTCTAATATTTTTTTTATACTATCCACTATCATAAAATATTAAATAATTTCAAGAATAAAAACATATCTATTGATTAAATCCC
>CAZNOS010000061.1:1300-3672 GCA_964574775.1 Candidatus Woesearchaeota archaeon
GCACTCACAACTCCAACTAATAGTAAAAATACAAAAGCAAATAATATTGATTTTTTCATAATTCAATTAATATTACCAACTTTATAAAAGCTGCGATAACTACGAATAGAATTGGAGCTATTCCCTATCCACAACTTTTTTATACGACCCTCTTAATTCTGGACTCCTAGATAAAATCTCTCGGCAAGGCTCATTACTCAACAACATTATAGCACTAGGAGATTTATAGGAAGGAAATTCTGGAGAATCATCTTCATCTCTCGCCAAAACTCTCTCGATATAGGGAGTAAAAAACTGTTCTCTAAATTTTGATCTTGGTACACCTAAAGTAACATCTGGCAAATCATCTACTTGCAGAAAAAAATCTCCGTATCTAGCAACTGCCTCATGTGCCAATGTATACAACTTCGGAGCAGGAATAGATTCGGGCATACCATATGTTGCGTCTTGACGAGCAATTATTCCGAGACCCTTTTTTACAAACATAGGATCTAATTTACGAAAATGATTAGTCAAAACATCATTTGCTATATTCCAAACACCTGTTGTGGTTCCACAATCTCTCATATCGGAAAGAGACTCCCAAAATCTTCCATTCTGCAATCCCACTTCAAATTCTGGTTTGTCTGGTGCATACTCTCTAACCAATGAACCAGGAGTATTAAAATGCCGATAAACTGTCGAATTTCCAAGCAAAGAACCCGGCCAGCCAGTTGCTCTTGGAAAAGTTATTGCCTGATTAACACAAATAGAAAGAAGATTTACTAACTCCTCTGGTCTAAAAGTTTTTCGCGCCTTTTCTCTCGCGCCATCATTTACATCCACTGCACTTAATACTCTCCAAAATGCAGTCACTTTTAATTGCTCTAATGTATCCCATGTTTCTTGGTCTAAAGTTCGCGATTTATCCCTCATAAATTCTCGCATAAAATTATTTGCCTCTCTATCCATCCCATTCATGGAAGATTCCGTCTGATCATATAATCTAATTTTCATTGAATTCAAAGAATATTTTCGTTTTTAAGTATTTAGACAGTTTAATATATATTTTACTAAAAATATTTCTACAATCTTCGAGCCCTAATCGCTTCTAACTCAATAATGCTTTTAGTACGCTAAATATTCTCGGGAAACGTTAGCCCCTTATAATTCTTGAATACGTGTAAAATATGATAATCATCCAAAATATCTGAAAAATTAAGCTGAATATCCTTAATAATCTCCCTCAAATCTGCAACATTTTTAACTTGAATCTCTATTTCATAATCGTCTCCGCCAACAACTTCCTCATCATAAATAATATTTGGATGATTTCGTATATAATTCTGAAACTCACTTATTCTTTTAGGTGTAAGTCTGGTTAAAATAAATGATACTTTGAAAACCTGATAACCTATTTTCTCAAGATCCAAAGACAACCCATAGCCAACAATTATTTTTCTCCTTCTTAGACTTTTTATACGGGAAATAACCGTCTTTGGAGTAATTTTTACTTTTTCAGCAAGATTTAGAATACTCGTCCTTGCTCCTCTGGTAAGAATCCTTAACAATTCCATATCTACTCTATCCAATGTTTCAAATTTACCATGGCTTGTAATCGCAAGTTCTAAAGAATTGGTTGAATTTTCTATCAAATACGGACGATAATAATAATAATTTCTAGTTACGAGCATAAGCTGTCGTTCTTTTATATAATTTACATATTTCTTAAATATGTCTTCCCAGAGAGAATATACTTCTGACATACTTTTCGAAATTATCTGGACCCTAAGATTAAACTTCCCATCCATCGAAGATACCCTATAAACAATTTTCTTTTTACATAAAAAATCAATAAACTCCTGCTCAATTTTAGGACTTGCAGACTTCAAATCAAAACAAAAATTTACAAGCAAATAACCAATTTTCCCAAAATCTATTATTGTTTTAAAATTCTTAATAATCCCCCTTTCCACGAGGCCATTAACTCTATTTATCACAGAATTTTTACTCAACCCCACCTTCTTTGCAACACTACCAAAACTTTGCCTGCTATCCAAGTCTAATTCATACAGGATCTTTTTATCCTTCAAATCTAATTTTTCAACCATACTGAACAATATTAACTTATATTATATAAACTTTACTATTTTGTATCAAAATACGAACAAAGCATTGTAATATCAGGCAGTCTATATACTATTATTCCTTTCAAATAAATGAAAGGAGGTACACAAAATGAAACAAACACTACGAAGAATAGCACTAATCGGCTTAACTGGTTTAAGTACAGTTTTTGGCGGATTGGAAACTAAAGCACAACCACCACAAGTAAACGGAGATGTGACTTACATGTTTTCTAACGAATCCAGAAGCGAAGCTCAAAACTCTTA
>CAZNOS010000062.1:0-3570 GCA_964574775.1 Candidatus Woesearchaeota archaeon
GAGAGTTTAATATATTGTATGCGATTAAAAATAATCCTGTAGAAACTTTAGGAATATTAATATCAATAAGTATTATTGGTTTGGGTTCTGGATATTTAATTAGACTTGGATTGTTAAAGAGAAAGATGAAGTATCTTGCTCAGGAAGAAGTTTTATTGTTACAATTGATGAGAGTTGTGCAGAGAGATTGTTTTGAGGCAAATAAAATGTCGATGGAAGAATATAATGATGCAATGATACAATACGAAAAAAGACTTGGAACTGTTATACAAGAAAAAATAAAAACAGAAACTCAGATTGCTAATATAAATAAATTAAGTGGAAAGAAGAAGGCATTGACACAAGAGAAGGATAGGTTGACTGTTTTAGTTAGACAGACTCAAGATGATTATATGAATAAGGGAAAACTTGATACGAGAATTTATGAAAATATGTTGAGAACTTATGCGGGTCGTTTAAATAAAATACAAGAAGAGTTGGCGTATATGTCTGCAGATGAGGAGTTGAGAAAGATTGGCGGATTTTGGGGAAAGTTAATGAGGGGAAATAAAAAATGAGAGAATTTAAAATGGTTAGAAATAATATAAAAAATATAGAAAAGATGATGAAAAATCAGTTTAAATTTTGTGGTGTATTAATCTTAGTTCTATTTTTTCTTAGTTTTGCCTCGGCCACAGGAACTTTGACCTTAATGTCCCCAGCAAATCTAACAATCTCAAATGGTTCAAATAATTTTACTACAACGATTTCAGGAGATAACGGAATTTATAATTCTACTTTGTACATTTATAATTCTACGAGTGGAGATTTGTTTTATAATGAGACGACAAGTGTTTCTATTCCTGGAAAAGCCTTGAATTTTGATGGGGTGAATGATTCTGTAGGCATAACAACCATATCTGCAGGGACACAAAGAACATATTCTTTTTGGGTTAATGGATTTAATGCAGGAGATTGTTTCGCCGGTAATTCTGTTGTGAATGTGGGATATATCGGGTTCTGGTATCCAAATGATAATAAACTTTATGTAGGTTCAAATGCTGCTGGTGTTCAAGCATCTTGGGCAAGTATGAATTTGTTGAATTGGACGGGTTGGCATTTAGCCACATTTACATATAATGGAACTAATTTGACATTTTATTATGATGGCGTTTCAAAGGGGTCTAATACACTAGCAACACTAACAAATGTTAGTTATATAGGTAGAGGTGGAAGTGGTACAAGTTACTATTTCGATGGATATTTAGATGAAGTATTAGTATTTAATAGAACATTAAATTCAACAGAAATTAATCAAATTTATAATTCAGGAGTGGGGCGTTATACCAATACTTCTGCTACTCCATACAGTGATGGACTAGTTTCTGGATGGCGTTTTGATAATTCTTCTGGAGACAATAGCACTTATTTTGTTGACGTCACTGGAAGAAATAATGGAACATGTTCTGGAACAGCTTGTCCGACTTATACAACTGGGAATGTAATTGCTCTTAGTTTTAGTACGTCTGTGAGTATAGTAAAAAGTTTACTAGACGGAATTTATAGTTGGTTTTATTCTTTTATTGATTTTTCTGGAGTTACAACTTTTTCTTCTTTAAATTATACTTTAATTGTAGATACAATTTTCCCAGACTATATATTTAGTTCACCTACAAGCGGAACTTATTATAATTATTCAAATATTTTCTTTAATGTTTCTACGACTTCTACTCCAAATGCTTCGATAGTTCCGAATATAGATAATTCTTTAGTTTCGTGGTGGAGAATGGACGACACAAATTCAACAGGAACTTTAGTTAGAGATTATATGAATAGAAATAATGGAACTGCGATAAACGGCACTGTACAAGTTACAAATGGAAAGCTTGGGAAGGCGTTTAGCTTTGATGGTGTTAATGATTATGTGGATTGCGGGAACAGTAGTACTCAGAATACTGTGAATGTCACAATGTGTGCCTGGATTTATTCTTTGCCCGGAAGTATAGCTACATATCAGGGCATATTGGCCAAGAGAAGGAGTGGTAGTTATCCATATGGAATGAATTTTAATAGCGCTAAATTTCAAGTTTATGGTTCTGGCAGCGTTGGCATTGCTCCGTTTTCCTATAATGTAAGTGCAAATATTTGGACGCATGTTTGTGGAGTTATAGATACAAGCGGGATAAGTTTTTTTGTAAACGCAAGTTTGTTCGGGAAAAATACCACCACTAATGGAGGTTCTTTTACAGATATTGCCCCGCTATACATTGGATCCTCTGCTCCATATATTGGAGAGTATTTCAATGGTTCAATTGATGAGGTTGTGATTTTCAACAGAAGTTTATCAGCTGATGAAATTTTATCATTGTACAACGCAACGGCGTATAATCATTATCAGAATTTAACAACAGATGGAAATCATACTCTTAATTCTTATATCCAAGATTTTGCGGGGAATGTAAATACGACTGGAGAAATTAGTTTTGTCACAGATACGACTAATCCTAATGCGACACTTGTTTCTCCTGCGAATAACACGTATTCGAATAATGAAACTCAAAATTTAATTGCAAATATTTCGGATAATGTGGGAATTAAGAATGCGACGCTATACGTTTATAATGAAACTGGATTAATTAATTCGTCTGGTATGATTTACGATTATAAAAATGCATTGAGTTTTGATGGAAGCAATGATTATGTGACTGTCCCAAATAGTGCCTCTTTAAATCCGACCCAGATGACTTATGCTTTATGGGTCAAGAAGAATGGGGCTAGCTCTGCAGATTATGCTTATATTATTGGAAAAAGACAAAATGCTGCTGGGGGGGAAGCGGGATGGGCATTGATGATTAGGTCTGCAGGTAATCTCGTTGTACATGCGGGTAAGTCTTCGGGGGCAGACGGGGCTATCGTTACAACAATATTTCCTTCTTCTTCTTTTGATTTTATAACTGTTACAATGGATAGTTCTGCTGTTGCTGGAAATGTGAAAATTTATCTTAATGGGGTTTTAAATTCTTCTGTGACTCAGGGAGCGCTTAGCTTGAGTAGTAGTTATGCGATGGGTATTGGTTCTCCGATTACAGCTACTCAACGCTTTAACGGCTCAATTGACGAAGTTCTTATTTTCAATCGTTCCTTAAATGCAACTGAAGTGTTACAATTGTATAATTCTGGAAGTGGACTTCATGCAAATACTTCTGTTACACCATTTAGTTCGGGACTAGTTTCTGGATGGCATTTTGATGAGGGTTCTGGAACAACAGCTTATGATATTGCTGGAACAAATAATGGAACGCTTACAAATGGGCCAACGTGGGTAGCTGGGAAAGTTCTTTATCCGCCTTATCTTGGGAATACTTTAGATTATTTATCTGGAACATTAACTTCTACATTTGGTATAGTGCCTACCCTGACTGAAGGAATTTATACATGGTTTTATCAGACATTTGATTTGGTAGGAAATAGTTTTATTAGCGAAAACAATACTCTAATAATTGATAAGACTGCACCAAATGGTTCGCTTGTTTCGCCAATAAATGGAACACAAACAGCAAATATTAGTTTGAATTTAACTGCCAACATATC
>CAZNOS010000063.1:0-3300 GCA_964574775.1 Candidatus Woesearchaeota archaeon
GGCACATAGTTATGAAAAAGATTCTGATTTATTGGCATAAACATAAACATTGTTATAAACATTAAAAACAAAATTACAATTGCGATGAAATAGTTGTAAATAAATATTACGGAGAAATCGAGTAAAATAGTAATTCCTAACAAAAATAATAAATAATTTTTTTCTTTTTTGAATAATTTTAAAATTGGCTTTGCTAAAAGTGGAGAAACTACTCCCAAAAGAGTACTAATGGAAAAAATAAATCCAAACACATAGATAGGTAGCCCTAAGCTTTTTAAGAATGGTTGCCAAATTAGATCTCCTCCGAATGAGTCTCTAAACATAATAAAAAAAGTTGCCAAAATTATAAAAGAAAGAACATTATGTTTCCACGCATATTTTATTGATTCTTTTGATTGTCTGAAGAGAGCGGAATAGGTGGTCTTTTTTTCATTAGTTATTTTGTTTTCTTTAATAAAAATAAGAAGGATGGCAGTTATTAGGTAGGATAGCGTAGCAAAAGCCCAGATGATATTTAATCCGTTTTTGTTTACTAAATATGCTCCCAATATCCCAGAAAGGAATAAGGAAATTAAGACAATACTTTGTTCTTTGATAAAAAACTCTTTTACTAAATTTCTTTTATTTTTATAGTTAAGATTATCTACGACCCAAGATTCTTTTGCCCCAGATATAAATGTCGTTGCAATTCCCCATATAAAGAATATAAATAAGAGAATATTAAAGTTATGAATTATGGAAACAAAAAATACTGCTATTGCGGTTAAAAAGTAGCCAAGAATTACAGAATATTTTCTACCATATAAATCGGCGAAAGCACCAGTAGGAATTTCGAATAGGAAACTGGCGATGGATAATACGGAAAATAATATTCCTATTTGAAATAGGCTAAAATATTGCTGAAATTGTAATATCCAAAATGCTGGTGCAAAATAAAGTAGATGTGCAATAAATCTTTCTAAGTAAAAAGGCCATAAATTTTTAAGTTCATCTTTTTCGAATAGTCTCATTTTAAAATCCCCTCTCCTCATCGTATTCAATTCCTTCAGATTCTAAATATGTTCTGTATATTGCCCTGGTTTTATCAATTAGAGCAATTGGACTACTAGATCCAACTAGTTTGAATGCTTCTTCGCTGGCACGGCTCCAAAGATTTAATAGTTTTCTTCCGAGATCTGTTTCTTCTTGCATTGGAAATAATAATTCTGTTATGTCTATTTGTTGCGTCATTTTAATTTCTCCGCTCGTTTTATCATTTCTTTTTTCAAACCGATAAAAACTCCGCCCTCTTTTCCTTGAACGTAAGTTGCTTCGCCTGGCTCTATAATTTTATTTAGTTCGTCGAGTTCAATGTCAACGTGAGTTATTCGTGCGTTACTCTTTCCTTTTTCGTGGATGTAAACATTCGCCTTGCCAATTAGTTTTTTTCCTTCGCCTGGGCCGCTCATTTTACCTCTTTCACTAATTTTAAATCAGAAACCTTAAATCCCCATTTCTCATATGCTCTTTGTGCAACTTTATTTCTAGGCATAACGTAAAGACCAATGGCTCCCTTTCCGCTTTTCTTTTCTTTAAACCATTTAATAAATCCATCTTTTAGTTTAGATGACAACCCCTTTCCCCTCATTTCAGGTACGATGTACAATTCATCAATCATGCCGTAATTTTTGATCGTATAATTTCTATTTCTTTTAAAATTTCCTAAAATAAAACCAACTATCTTATCTCCATTAACCACAACCATTAAAAGTTTATTTTGTCCTAGAATATAATCTCGGATATCTATAGAAATTCCCTTTTTGTTAATCATCCATCTGCCACCGTCTATATCAGCTAGTTTTTTTTCTTCGTTTTGGTATTCCATATATAGGCTTACTAGTTGCGATATGTCTTTCGGGGTAGCTCGGCGGGTTTGAAGTTCCATTTTTATAATAATTTATTATAAATCATTATATTTAAATCTATGCCATAGATAAGCTTTTAAATGACTTTTTGTATGAAATTTTGGTTCGTATAGAAATGTACAGAGCTGAAAATTAACTAAATTTTATTAAAAAAAATGGCTAAACAAAAACCAATAATGAATGTTGTCTTTGTAGGACATGTAGACGCTGGTAAATCCACAACTATCGGAAGATTGTTCTGGGAAACAGGCGGAGTGTCTCAACAAGAGATGGACAAATTAAAGGAAGAAGCAGCTAAACACGGAAAAGCTGGTTTCGAATTTGCTTATGTCATGGACAATATTAAGGAAGAAAGAGAAAGAGGAGTAACTATCGACTTGTCTTACAAGAAGATTTTAACTCAAAACTATGAAATCACTGTTATTGACGCTCCAGGTCACAAAGACTTCGTTAAGAACATGATTACTGGTGCTTCTCAGGCTGATGCAGCTTTCCTTGTTGTCGATGCAGTAAATGGAGTACAGCCTCAAACAAAAGAACACTTATGGTTGTTAAGAACTATGGGCGTTAAGAACGTAGCTATCTGGATAAATAAGATGGATATGGTTCAATTTGCTGAAGACAAATATTTAAAAGTCAAAGCAGATGTTGAGGCACTTTTGAAACAAGTTGGCTATAAATTAGAAAATACACCATTCTTGGCAGGCGCTGGATTTTTGGGCGAAAATATCGCAAAGAAATCTGACAAAATGTCATGGTATAAGGGATTGACTATTTTAGAACAACTTGACAAATTTCCTGCTCCTGAAAAACCAACAAATTTACCACTTAGAATGCCAATCCAGGATGTATATGAAATCACTGGTATTGGAACAGTTCCAGTAGGAAAGATCGAGACAGGTACAATGAAACCAGGTCAGAAGATCATAATCTTACCGGGAAGAAGTGGAGTAGGCGTTCCTGGTGAAATCAAAACAATTGAAGCTCATCATGAACAATTACCGTTGGGAGAAGCTGGAGATAATGTTGGTGTTAATATTAGAGGCATTGGAAAGAAAGACGTCGCTAGAGGCGATGTTATCTGTTCTGCTGACTCACCAATCAAGATAGTTGAAGAGTTTACTGCACAAATTGCGGTAATCAATCACCCAACTGTTATTGCAAAGGGTTATACACCGGTATTCCACATCCACACTGCTCAAGTTCCTTGTCAATTTATAGAATTGGTAGGCAAATTGGACCCTAAGACTGGTCAAATTGCACAACAGAATCCAGACTTTTTGAAGAATGGAGATGTAGCTATCGTAAAGTTGAAACCTATCGGAAATCTTGTATTAGAGACTGCCGAGGTTAATCCTTACATGGCTAGATTCGCTATCAGAGATGCTGGCGTTAC
>CAZNOS010000064.1:0-3221 GCA_964574775.1 Candidatus Woesearchaeota archaeon
ATCTACAGCGGTTCCCTTCCCGGCGGCATTTGTTCCAGTTATTCCGATTATCATTGCGCTGGTTTGGGTTTTTTATTTCCAAATATTTTTTGATATGTAGGAGAGTCCCTTTTTTCTTTTTCTATTCTTTTTAAAATTCTTTGCGCTTCTGCGTCATCTAATATTTCATATTCTTCAAAATCTCTGCTATTAATACCATGTCCGCTCGCATATGGCTCTGGAAAACTAATTGATTTTTCTAGTGTTTGAGCTCTATCTTTCCCATGAAGGGGAAAAACAGCGCGAATTTCTAAGAGTGTTGATACTTCTGTAATTTGCATAAGATTTCTCGGATGTTCTCCCTTTCTTAAAATATATTTTCCCAAATAATTTTCTCTATGATAATCCAGTAGTGTTTGCCTTTTCATTTTATTTCTTTGCCTAAATTCTTTTTAAGTATTGTTGTTGTGGAATATAGATTTCTAATATTTTTATTCTACTAAGATGTTTTTTTCATTCAGGGTATTTAGTACAAGACTTGTTTCTGTTCGTTCTATGTGTTCATAAGATTGTAAGTTTTTTAAAAAGATGTCCATAGATTTTCTGTCTTTGAACTTTGCTAGGATGATATCGTCAAAATCTCCAGTTACATTGTACATAGCAGAAACATTTTTTTCTTGAGCTAGTTTTTTTCCCACTTCTCTAGATTTGCCTTGCGAGACTCGCATTTTAATTAGCACGTTTAAGTCATAACCAAGTTTTTCATAATCTATATTTGCCGAATATGATTTGATTATTTTTTCGTTTTCTAGTCGTTGAACTCTTTTGATTACTGTAACAAAAGAAACTCCAACTTTTTTTGCTATGTCTCTATAAGAAGATCTAGAATTTTTTAGTAAAACGTTCAATATTTTTTTATCCAGTTCATCTATTTCCATGTTTTCAAATGTTAATTTTAGTATACTCTTATTGATAATATAATTAACTATATATAAACTTTTCGCTTATATGTTATCATTTGTTAACTAAATCAACATAAAGATGTTATTTAAATATGAAATTATATGTTAATAGTTAACTAAAACGCACAAAAGCGTAAAGGAAAAAACAAAATGAAAACAACACTAGAAAAAATAGCAAGCGTATGTCCAATCGTAAAAATTTGTGCATACTGCGGACCATACACTGGCTTGAGGCTCGTAAAAGGAAAGAGTGCATCTACCTTGAGGTCTTTATGTCATAAGATTGAATATAAAATTGCAACTAAACCACGAGAATACAACCACATATCTGCCGAAGGCGATGAATGGACATACAGATATTGGCCAGACCCATAAAGATCTTGAGAAATATGAACATAGAGATTATGTAAAATCTGTTGGTGAATAAAAAAAGTGATTTTTATTTTTTCTTATTTTTTATCCATAAGAATCCAAAGACTAGACCAATTGCTAAAAGTACGATTCCGATGGATGAAGAAGTTTGTGTAGATAGACCGATTACATTTCCAGTAAATGTCGTCGAAGAAAGAGCTGCTCCACCGATTAGACCTATTCCGGAAATTGCTATAAGCGCACGATTCATTTTACTTCTTCTCGCTGCTGCTTCTTCCTCGAGTTTCTTTTCTAGTGCACTCGTTCTTTTTCCCAAGCTAGCGGCTTTTACACCCTTTCCTGCTTCTTCATATCTTTCCTGCGCACCTTTTAAAAAATTAACTTTATATGAATCTTCTCCAATTTTATCTGCAATTCTTTCAAGAATAGCAGCATATTTTATTTTTTCAGAATTAGAGCCAGAATATAATCCTTTAGAGGTATTAAGTGTTAACCATCCAGCACTTTCTGGTACTGTATCTTCATAAAGTTCTATTGCTTTTTCAAGAGCTTTTGTAGCCTGTTGTCTATACTGTTCTTCTTTGAAATTTTTCAAAAGATTATAAGCTGAACTATAAACTTCCGCAGCTTCAAGTAATGCGCCATGATGTTCTAGGACTTCAGCAGCTCGAATATCTCTGGATTTTTGTAATAGACCTACTCCTCGTTTGTAGTCTTCACCACCAAGATTCATAAGAGTATCTGCTGCATCTATAAAATCGTTATTTTTTTCGTAAACTTCTGCCAGAACTCTTCTAACATTTTTTTCAGTATCTGCGGACAGTAAGCCTTTTCGACTAGAAATCTCCTTTAAGTAACCAATTTTACCTTTTTTACTTTGTAAGTTTTTTAAATGGCTAGAAATCTCTTCTTGAGTCATGTATCCTCTTTCTGTACTTGGTTTTACGTCTAATCCCGTTAACGCACTCTTTTTCACCATAACAAATTAATAAATTAGAAGTTTAAAAACATATCGCTAGAATTTTTCAGAAACTTATTTTTTCTTATTTGAAGATTTTTTCGCAAAATTTCTTTTATATATGTAAAATAGTCCAATGATTGTGGCAAGGATAATTAATCCCAATCCAAAATAATTCATTTTTGTTGTTAGGTTCGAAATTGCATTACCTGTTATATTTGAAGATAAGAAAAATGTTCCTAGTGCGATAGCTATAATTGCAACTGCGGCAGAAGATTGCTCTAGTGTAGAGGTGTGACTGACCCTTTTTTTTAGTGCGTCAATTTCTTCTTTTGTGTGTACGGGTGACCAGCTTCCAGATCCCCTTCTTTCTGCTTTTTCGTTTAGTTTCAATGCTCGAGTATACAATTTTACTGCTCTGGAATAATCTTCCCGATCTTCTGCGAGTTCTCCCATCCTGTCTATATATTCACTGGCATGATCTAGCTTATAAGATTGAGAAGGGCTAAGTCCACTTCTAATATACCCCCATTTTAATGAGCGAGCTTCTTGGGCATATAATTTATCTAGAGCCCTGTAAACGTTTTGTCTTGTTTCTGGTGTTAGAAGTGCTTTCCTTTTTAGAATTTTTTCAAGATAATCAATTTGATCCAATCTTCGAGGATTCATGTCCCAAATCTCATCTTTAGTTGGAGAGTCAGAATGTTCGTGTCTTAATTTAGATCTAATTTCCCTCAGTGTCATGTCTCTTCTTTCGATGCCTTCTTTTTTAGCCATGGAACATTGAAGATCTAGAAGTTTAAAAATATACTCTTTAGTGATTATATCAGTTAGTATTTTATATTTACTTTTTGACAGTAATTTTTTGCGATTTCTTTTAATTCTTTAAGATATGGTTCGGGCGTGTTTTGTTCTTTTTGATATTCGTTATCCACAAAATCTCCGTGGTT
>CAZNOS010000065.1:0-3093 GCA_964574775.1 Candidatus Woesearchaeota archaeon
TTTAATTCTGGTAAAAAAATAGTTGCTTACGATGGATTCGAACCATCCGGGCAGATTCATATTGCACAAGGACTTCTGAGGGTTATTACTGTTAATAAAATAACTTCAACGGGAATTAAGTTTAGATTTTGGGTGGCTGATTGGTTTGCTCTGCTAAATAACAAACTTGGTGGAGACCTAGAAAAAATTAAGGTAGTAGGAGAATATTTTATCGAAGTCTGGAAAGCATCTGGAATGAATCTCGATAATGTTGAATTTATTTGGGCCTCAGATTTTATCAAAAGTCACCCAGAGTATTGGGAAACAGTATTGAAACTATCAAAAGAAGCAACAATCCAGAGAGTTATGAGATGTGGCCAGATTATGGGCAGAGAAGAGTCTACTGCAAATCCATCCGCTCAAATATTATATCCTTTAATGCAGGCGGCAGATATTCATCATCTAGGAGCAGATATCGCTCAATTGGGAATGGATCAAAGAAAGGTTAATATGCTAGCTAGAGACATATTTCCCAAAATAGGACTAAAATCTCCGATTGCAATACATCATCATATGCTTTTGGGTTTACAATTCAAGGAAACAAATTTAGAAGGCGCGGACAGAAAGATTGCAATGAAAATGTCAAAATCAAAGCCAGAAACAGCCATTTTTATGACTGATACAGCAGAAGACGTTGTAAGAAAATTCAAGAACGCGTATTGTCCAGAAGGGCAGGTAGAAGACAACCCAGTTTTAGAATATGCGAAATATATAATATTTGAAAGATTAAATAAAATCGACGTAGAAAGACCAGAAAAATTTGGTGGAAATGCATCATTCAAATCCTATGATGAATTAGAAACAGCATTTAAAGAAAAGAAATTACATCCAATGGACTTAAAGACAGCCGTAGCGAAATGCATTAATGAACTTCTTGAGCCAGTCAGAAAACATTTTGAAACAAATAAAAAAGCAAAAGAGCTTTTAGAAAAGGTAAAAAGTTTTTCAGTTACTAGATAATTTTAACTAAAACTTTGTCTCTTTAATAAAGCCTTCAATTTTTCTTGATTAGATTCAATATTTGTTATATTGTAAACATCATAAATATCCACGTTGCCAATAGAATGACTAATCTTATTAACTTTTAACTCCCTCATTAATTTAGATCTTACAGTTTGCCCAACCAAAACCTTTCCACTACCCATATCAGATATTCTTCTAGCTAACAAAACCCCATTGCCCAAACTAGTATAGTTTAACTTTCCACCAACCAAAGCCGCAACAACCTGCCCAGCATTAACTCCCATATTATAATCTATCTTTCCGGTAAATCTTTTATTATAAGTATCAAGTCTTTGTTTTATCTTCCACGCGCACTTAACCGCCAAGACTTCATTGTCGCCCACCGTCTTAGTAATTAACGGAGAAAATATAATCAAAATATGATTTCCTTTGTGTTCAATAACTCCAGATTTAGACTTTGCATCACTTATAGCGTCGTTAATTTCATTTATTGCATGACCATTCAAACTAGAATAATTTTTCACATTCAAAGCTATAACGCTTGCGTAGCCTTTCGTTCCCTTTGTTGTTAGAACAGATTGTGCCTCGTCAATCAATGGTTTCGCCAAATCCAAAAATTGTTTTTTATCATAAACTCTCTTACTAACATCTTCAATCGGTTCATGTCTTTCTCTCATTTGTTTTTCAGCAACTGCAACTCTTTTTTCTGATCTTTGAACAGCGTTATATGTTTTCCTATTTCTAAATTTAAAGAAAATAAATAATCCAGCCAAAATCAAAATGATAACAATAAAAATCCACACGATTGGATATGCTTCAAAAACGCCAAGACCGTTAGAATCGTTAATAGAAATTGCTCTTCCAGTTAAACTCAATTGCTTTTGTATATCCATTCCACCAAAACTAGCAATAACCTCGTATAATCCATCTGGAGCACCTAAATTATACCTTTTTTCCTGTCCTAAATTTAATTCAACTAATATACTCTTTGTTTCGTCGCCAATTTTCAAACTCAAATTATTAATATATGGCACATTGCCAATATTCTTTACAATGACAACTGGAGAACCCTCAAGAAAACTAATTGTTGCATTCGGAGATTCTTTAACAATAAAATCTTTTTGAGTATTAATATTCCCATGTGAGACGAGTAAGCTATAACTTCCTGGAGTCGCATCGCTAGCAAAGTTTATTGTTGCCATTTTTCCAGATTCCACACTCAAAGAACGTTTGTATTCGCTAGGAGAAATATATACAACATTTAATGTTCCATTAATTTTATTTCCAGATTGATCAAGTAAATCCGCAGAAAAGGAAAAATCACTTCCAGGTATTGCCTCAAAACTAGAGAGGGCTAAATTTAAACTAGTTGGAACTTGATTAACGTTATAATATACAGAAATACTTTTTTGATTTAATATTCCGTTAGAGTCGCTATCGTAAACGAAGAATAATAACTCATATCTGCCAGCAGCTAAATTGTCTGCCAATTTAAAGGAACCAGTAGATTTCCCATTAGAAACAGCACCATTGTAACTTTGTGCTCCAGACATCTCTAGTGCTCCATTAAGAGCCACGGTGTTCGCCTTTATTGCATCTAACGTCCACGTTATCGTTTCGCCTGGATTATAAGACGGCAAATTTGTTTTAACATTTAATGCAATATCACTAGTTAATAAGAAATTATTAGAATTAACAATCTCATTCCCAATAAAAGATTCTATATAGCAATTACCAGATAAATTCCCAATAAATTCCTTGGTTAAGATTATTTTATGATTTATGTTTTGAATTTTACCAACAGAAAACGCGCTACTTGCAGGAGATATTCGATATGTATTAACAGATTTATTGTTTGCACAAATTAGATTAATCTCGAAATTTCCGGAGACAGAACTAGGATTTAGAGTAACTGTTGTATAAATTTCATCTCCAAAGTTATATGCTTCATATGGCTGAGTAATTTCGATTGTAGCAGAAATAAAGGATAAACTAAATATAAGAACTAAAAACAAATAGCCAACACCTCTTACTTTTATCATATCAATATCAGTAAAGGTGCATATTTAAAGATTTTTATATTGAGAAAAG
>CAZNOS010000066.1:0-2867 GCA_964574775.1 Candidatus Woesearchaeota archaeon
CAGTTTCTTTGCTTAAGAAAAATTTCCTTGTTTTGTCTGTTGGTGAAGGAATCAAATTTAATGTTCAGGATTTTGGAGGAGTTATGAAAATTGGTGTTGCAAATGCATTTAACTCGAGAAAAAAGCTTGATGAGTTTATTGGGGATTATTTCATGAACTCTAGTAAATTTAAATTTTCTATTATTGGGGAAAACGACGAAGAAGAAAACTTTGAGATTGAAGATAAATTGATGGCTAAATTCAAAAATGAAAAAATAAAAGCGCAGGTTAAACATAGTCGATCTGAATTAAAGATGCAAGATGGCGAAAATGCCATATTATCCAATGCTGACGTTGAATTTTTTTATCAAATTGAAGAGGGTAAGATTTATTTTGGTATGGTGGAACAAAATTATTCATACGAGGAAATAAAGAAAAGAGACATGGGAAAACCCGCGAGAAGAGAAGAACTAGCCATTTCTCCACGTCTGGCAAAAATTTTGATTAATTTGTCTCAGGTTCGTGAGGGTGGGTTACTCTTGGATCCGTTTTGTGGTATTGGGGTTATTGTGCAAGAAGCGATAATTAAGGGAATAAATTGCTTTGGGGTTGACAAGGACCGATACGCGATAACTGGGGCGAAAAAAAATATAGATTGGCTTGCGAAAAATTTCCAATTGAAGGGACATGCTAGATTTCACGTTGGTGATTCGGCAAATATGCCCAATATCAAAATAGATGGAGTTGCAACTGAGCCTGCGCTTGGAGAGCTCGTGAAGGGGTATGTTTGGGATAAGGCTGCTATGAAATATGTCCAAGATTTTGAGAGAATAATTATACCGATTCTTATGAGGATAAAACAACTTAAAACTCCGGAAGCGAAGATAGTTTTAACTATGCCATGTATTAGAAAGTTTTCTGTCGGAGTGGAGAAAATTTGTAACTTTACTGGATTGAAAGTTTCTCAATTAGATGATGTAGTTATGCCGATAAAAGAATTTAGAGAAAAGCAATATGTCGGAAGAGAAATTATTGTATTAGAGTAAATTTTCTTCAAGATATTTTTCAAAAAGTCTTATAGCCTTTGTCCTTTGTGAATATACATGCTTTTCTGCAGATTCCATTTCCCCATTAGTTTTTGTGCTCCCATCTGGAATAAAAATAGAATCCCATCCTTTTTTGAATCCGTTTGTTCCACGTGGAAAAACTATTTTACCCCTTGTTATTCCCTGAACACAGATAGGTTCTTTCCCTGGCTCGCAATATCCAATTGAAGTGATTGCACTTGCTGAATTATTTCCTGCATGCTCGAGAGCTTTTGCAAGTTTATGATGCCCCATAAATTCTAAAAAATGTTTTATATAAGGACCTGGCAATAGCCCCCATTCATCAAATCCCAATGAAGTATCGTCGACAAAACATGGCTTTTTAACAATTTGACAGGCTAATTTTACTTTTGCTTTAACTATTTCCTCTGGGGTTCCCTGGAGTTCTGGCAAATCAATATTTTTTCTAATTAACTTAACAGATTTTATTATTTCTCCAAACTCTCTAAATTTATCCTCGTTTCCAGTTATAAAAATAATTTCTTTTACCATATTATTAATATAAATCAATTGATATTTTTAAATGTTGATAATTATTTCTTAGCAGAATTCCAAAGTATTTCGAAGTAATTTTTATACGCTTCTGCGGCCGCCCTATTTTTGATTATTACCGCCTCTGGTATATCTGTCCAAAGAATTAGCGCAATTTTATCCGCATAAATATTTGTTGTGATTGTTTGCTCGCCTATTACTACTGGAAAAAATCTGAGTTTTGTAGTCTTACTTGGATGAAGTGTTTGCTGCTTATCTTTTCTAACTATATGTCTAACGGTTATTTTATTTTTCTCTAGCCCCTTTACGAAATGAGGCATGTAATATGGCATTCTTTCTCCAAATTTTCCGGAAGAATCAATAACTAAATTTTCTCCATTTTTGGCACTATTTAATATGTCGTCGAAAACAGTTTTCATTCCTTTGTAGCCCTTAAACATGTTTACCTGAGATTTTTCTTCCGTGTTCTTATACATGTCTTTCAGATTTCCAATAATTCCAGAAATCAACTCTTGTTTTTCGTCTAAATAACTTTTTAATTTCTCTGGATTAGAAGCGGCAAATTTTTTTCGATTAGCTTCTATTGCATAACTAATAAGTCCTTTTTTAATAAGCGCCTTTAGAGAATCGTAGGCCGCACTTCTATCGATATTAGCTTCTTTTGCTATCTTACCAGCCATACTTGGACCAAGTTTAATAAGAGTTAAATAAATCTTAGATTCGTTGTGGCCTAAACCTACTTTTTTCAGAGTCTCTCTTACTTGTTCAAAATCCATTATTTCCTCCAATCGTGAGGTATTAATTCTCTCAGCTTAACTTTTTCGTTATCTGAAATAATTACTTCTGTGTTTTCTAAGTTTTTCTTATCGATTAACGCCATTACCTCTCTGCATCTTCCGCATGGTGGCATTATCCTTTTTTTATTACAGGCTACTACGGTTTTTATTTCTGTTTCGTCTGAATGAGATACCATGTTCGAGATGGCAGATGATTCCGCACAAAAACCGGTTCCACACCACAAATCCCAATTGGCTCCTGTGAATAATTTTCCCTTTTTAGAGATTAAAGCACATCCAACTGCTTTGATCTCACCAGAATAAATTTTCTTCTTATTAACTAGAGTCCTAGCTTTTTCTATAAGCGTCTTATCTTCTTTTGTTAAAATCATATTATTATATATTTTTCAAGTTATTTAAACCTTTCTAATTGTTGTAGCTATTTCCACAACACAAAACTAAATACATATTTTCTTGGTTTATTTTAACTAAACTACGGAGGAACAAAATGGAA
>CAZNOS010000067.1:0-2808 GCA_964574775.1 Candidatus Woesearchaeota archaeon
AAATCTTCAAGATTTTAAACTTTCCGTCCATCGCACTTCCGGTGTTGTAGATTATAGACTTGCCAATTTTGTCGGTTCCAAATCCTTCGTGTATATGTCCGCATATTACTATGTCGGGATTATATTTTTTAATTATGAGTTTTTCCTGATAAGATCCATAATGTTTTCCTTTTTGCGGACCCCGCTTAATTATGTCTAGTTTTGTATTGTATGGTGCGTTATGTGTGAGAAAAATGATTTTTTTATTTAGTGTTTTAGCAACTGTGAATGCGTCTTCGTAATTTTTTTGCCTAGTATTCCAACTTTTATTTAACTCTTTCATAAAAAGTTTCGCGTCTGACTTAGATAAATTTTGATCTTCGATTAATTCTTCCACCGAATATTTTTTGGGATTTAATGGCGATGTAGAAGAAACGCCTCCCACTAAAACAAAATCTTTGAAATCAAGAACTTTGAAATCAACGAAGTCAAAATTATTATTCTGTATTTTTTCAAACTTTCTTATGGACCTTTTACTTATAGATTGAGAAATTAAATCGTGATTAAATGGAGTTGGATCCCAGTTTCCTCGTATGGCAAATACTGGAATTTTTAGAGATTTAAGTTTGTTTATTACTTGCATTCCGTCTCTCATGGCAATTTTTTCTAAAAACTCCATTTTCTTTTTTATCTCGGATGGAATTTCGTCTTCAGATTTTCCGTATGCATATTTAAAATAAAGCTTGGCCAATTCTTTACTTCCACAAAAATCACCCGAACTAAGAATATAATCTGGAGATTGTTTTTTTATCTCTTTTAGAAGTTTATTTGAAAGCTGACCGTGAAAATCACTAATTGCTAATATTTTTACCATAGAGAATTAAACAAAAATAAGATTTTAAATCTATTCTGCTTTGAATATTATATCCATCATTTCAGATCCGTACGGCTCGTTATTAACCTTGACGTTTATTCTGAATCTAACTGTACATAATGGGTCTCCGATGTTTGTATTAAACAAAACTTTTCCAGACCATGACTCTCCCGACGCTATTTCTAAATTCCTTTCAGTCCTACCAGTATCAATTAAAGCTAGGATTGCAGTATCTGTTACTCCGCATTTCCTTTGAACATCTGGATCAGAAACCACGACTTCATATGAAAATGTGACTCCAGTGGAAGAACCTTCTCTTAGATTTTGGACACCTATACCGAAACCTCCGATCTCTCCCTGTGTGATATCGACTCTTTTTGAATCCGGATATACGACGACTCTTCTGGACTCACCAAACAATTCAGAAATTTGACTTTTCATTTGTTCATTTGACATATCGGCGACATTCTTCGCTCCTGTAAAAATTGTTCTAACTAAAACTAATCCAAGAATTAACATAGATACTGCTAAAACGACGACAACTATAGTCGAAATAGAAAGTTCGACAGCTGCTTTTTTTCCACCAATTTTTTGCATAATAAATTATTGATTTAGATATTTATAAACTCTTCGCAAACACGAATTTATAAAAATAAACGAACTTAAAAATCCCACTATCATAATAATTTTGTGGGGGAAATACTCCGGTACAGCGATTTTCTTAAGACATATAAGACCCGTGGATACCGACTAAATCATCTTGAAAAATATAAAAAATTATTTCCAATAAAAAGTAGTTCTTTGTTGGCCGGAATCGTTGCCGATTTAATTTGTGATGGACATCTCCAAGGAAATCCTATTTGGAGAGCCGATTTTACTTCAAAGAGCAAGAAGGAACTATATTGCTTTAATCGTAGAATTTACTCTGTTTTTGGCATTAAAGGAACTATCAGAAAATGCACTTCGAATAAATTTGGCAAAACCTTCAATTTGGGAATTAATTGCTCCCCTGTGGCAAGAATATTACTTTTGTGTGGAGTGCCTGCTGGACAAAAAGTCTTAATCCCGTTTGATATTCCTTTGTGGATAAAGGAAGATAAAGAGTATTTTAGAGAATTTTGTAGAAGATGCTTCTCCTGTGAAGGTGGAATAATGCATGAAAAAACCAGACGAATGCCGCAGGTTAGAATGGAAATGTGGAAGAACGAAAAAATAAAAGAAGAGGGTCTAAAATTTATGCGTAGTATAGTTGACTGCATGAAAAAGTATTTCGATATAAATTCTACCATTTCTTTTCCGAAAAGTTATTGCATTAGAAAAGATAATATCAAAACAACTGCCACTAGGATGTATATTTGTGGACTTTCCGTCATAAAATTCTATAAAGAAATAGGATTTGATGGACAGAAACAACAAAGCTTAAAAGCCATACTTTCTAGTGAAAATATAATCAAGGATTAGTAGCTCATTGGGAGAGCGTCCGACTGAAGCTCGGTAGGTAGGGGGTTCGATTCCCCCCTAGTCCATTTTCTATAGATTTATAAAATTGAGACGCTATATTTTTTTATGAGTAAATTAGTCAGAGATAAAATTCCCGAGATAATAAGAAGCCATGGTGATGAGGCTAAAACGAGAATTGCAGATAATAAAGAATATTGGGAAAGATTAAAGACAAAACTTAAAGAAGAAGTTGATGAGTATGTTGAGTCCGAAGACGAAGAAGAACTTGCAGATATCTACGAGGTTTTACATGCGATTTACGATTTTAAGAAAATAGATAAACAAAAATTATCCGATATAAGAAAAAAGAAAGCAGATGAGAGGGGAAAGTTTGAGAAGAAAATAATTTTAGAATAACAAAACCGAAACTCTTAAAAACGACGATTAATTTGATTTTTTGACCAGGACAGCCAATGTCGGGAGTTTGGTTAAAAGCCAAAGAAATGTAAAATGAT
>CAZNOS010000068.1:0-2511 GCA_964574775.1 Candidatus Woesearchaeota archaeon
ACTGATGAATCCATCGCTCCATTTTTTATTTCTAAATTAGAACCCATAGCCGCAATACTGCCTATTCCGCTTAACTGAATAATATCACTAAACACTCCTGTCTGACAATAATTATCTATACTGTATTTTGGAAAAAAATCCATAGGAGAATAAATTCCGGAAGAAAGAAAATCTTCTGTATATGTGGAAGAATCCCCATAAACATCACAATAACTAAAAGTTGTATCTTTCTCTAAGTAAATTTTATCATAAATTGTATGACCATTTAAATCCAAAACAACATTGTCTGCCACAACATAAAAACAATACCCGCCCTCTTTAAATTCTGTTGTCATATCTGGAGTCAAATAAATATCATTTTGTAACTTATAAACGCCCGGCTGATCTATAACCTGACATTCTGTAACAGGAAAAATAGATGTGCTTTCACAACTTCCGCCAATTAAAGATGGTGTAAATTTGCAACCATTTGCTTCTGCTAATGCTAATCCACACTGATTTATACATTCATGCTCATTGCAAACGTCAAAAAACGTTGAACTTCCACAAGCCGAACACGAATTACATTCTGCCTTAATGCAAGTACTATAACAACATCTCTCATCAGATGAACCAGCCATTTCTTCGTCCGGACAAATCTCATCACTCGCACAAGCATCTCCGCCCATTTGCGAACAGGTTTTTTGAACACATTGCACGGAACAACAATTATTATCTACCGAACCAGTTAATATATTCCCTGGACAAATTTCATTGGATTTGCAAACATCTAATCCACCAACACTTGGGCAAGTTTTCAAGGAACCAAAACAACAAGAAGTTCCAATAGGTGTTTGGGGGTGGGTGCAATATCCATAAGTGCCACGCCATTCATAGCCCGCTAATCGAGGAATACCCAGTGGAGAATAATAAACAGAACAAGAAGGATTATAAAAAGAAGGATAAAGTTTAACAGCAATTTGATATTCGCAAGCATATCCACCGGGAGCGTTATTAAGGTTTTTATAAATAAAATCAAACAAATAAGAATTATTAGAATTCATTGGAGGAGAATCGCAATAAAGAAATGTCTCAAAAGTTCCAGTAATAATTCTACAATGAAGATCATACATCTCGTCAACTTTAGAGATATCTATTCCCGCAGCAGTTAAAACAGAAGACATATTTGTAAATCCTCGTCCGCAAGGATCGATATAATTTAAATCTTCAGAACTCCCAACTTTAGCAGCACTAACGGTTCCAAAAAAAATAATTAAAAGAACAAAAAATAAAGAAAACTTAAATTTCAAACAACCCCTATTTTTTATCATTATATAACTCAACACCTGACCTTTTTAAATATTACCTCTAGGCATCTCTGGATCCTCGGGTAAATCTGCATCTACAACGCAAATTCCTTCAGCACAAATCTCGTCTACTAAACAATCGTCGTCAACAACACACTCTGGTTCAACGTTATATAGACACGCCCCCCTCAAGCATCCAAATTCACAAACAATTTCTCTTTGTTTAGCAACTTCTTTATTGATATTTACCAAATCCCATCTTAATATATTTATTCCGCAATAGTTTTCAATGAGAGTTGAATTGTCTTTGCAGGAATCATGAAAATATCTATGGCCAAAATCAACATAACTAAAAACAAAAGAAGCATTCTCTCCAACATCCATATCTAAACAAGGAGATTCAAAAAAGCTTTCATTGATAATACAAATTCCATTTTCGTCAACGCCTTCACATGCACCCGCATAATATTCTCGAAGTTCTGGCCAAACATTTTCTTCAGATATATAAGAATAATACTCTTCCTCAGAAATTGAACCACCTTCTGAGCCAACATAATATCTTTTAACACTTTCACTATTAGCCAAAATAGCATTTCCCAATATCCTAATAGCATTACCCGTAGGACCGGACGGATTGGCCCCTAAGGTATTTTCTTCCCAGGCCAAATTATCTAAAACATCATAGTGATATTCTATATCAGCATCTGCAATAAAAGAAGAAATATGATTATTTGTTAAAAGATAATCAGTATATCCAAAATCAAATTTAAGAGGAAGGGTATCTTTTAAAAGACTAGGTATCACAATATCTCCTAAAGATTTATACCCATCTGAATCATTTTCCCAATTATAAGTTATATTTTCTTCTTCGGTTAAATAACCCTTATTATCAAAAGTCTCGGTTGGATCATAAGATTCATCCCAAGTATTTGCGTCATAAGTAAGATTTTCATAATCTACAATAAAAACGTTAACAAGCCTTATTCGTTCTAAAGAGATTGAGAAACTTACAAAAAAGTCTTTCCATAAAAGAGAGTTCAATATAATCTTCTGCATTCGAATAAGTTACAAATTCTTCCTGATTTTCAATACCACCTGCTTGAGAATTTTCCTCGTCTGAACTAATAAAACTATTATTCTTAGAGTTTGAACTATTATCTTCCTGCTCAATCTGAATAGTATAATTACAAGTTTTAACTAAAACAAGATTTCCATTAGTACAGTT
>CAZNOS010000069.1:0-2395 GCA_964574775.1 Candidatus Woesearchaeota archaeon
ATGAAGACAATGAAGAAGAAAATGATTCTATTATGGTTTATTTGGATCCTAAATATATTAATGATACTCTTAAACATAGAAAATTTAAACTAGACAAAATAACTCCCTTTGATGATATTATTTGCGAAGTTTCAAAAGATTATGCTGGAGCAAGAGGGGTATTGATGACACAAGATGATTCTGGAGCATGGACCGTGGTGATAACTTCTGGAAGTTTTGATGCTAACGGGAAATGGCCCATAAACGGTTGGGATTATAGCAGTTCAGGTGATGAAAATATAGATATTGGAAATCCTGTTGGTTGGGGGAGTAACAATGCTGCAATTGAGCAGGTTATCAAAACGGGAAAAGTGAGATGTAGTGCTGAAAAAGATGGAAAAGAGATTTCTGTGAGCAGCGAAGAACTTGGCCAAGAGAAGTGGGTTCATGCATATACTAATTGTTTACATGTTTGGCAAGGAAATAAGGTGTTGCATTCGTTTGGTTTTTCTTTTGGAGAAAGTGTCGAGTCTTCTGCTGGGCCAATACAAAGAGTAACAAAAGCAAGGCAACATTTCGTTTCATTGCTTGGTTTTTCTCCCTTTTTGGAGAATCAAAATCTCTTTTCTTCTTATGTAATCTTGAATACAATTAAAGGAGATTCAACTTTTCCTTTAAGTTCTGGAAGCGGAAGAGTTTATTTTAATGATAACCACTTATTTATCGAGGTGGGACTTCAATCTACTTGTCCTAACTTGAATGTTATGACATTCTATCATGCGCGTGAGGAGGTTACAGATGGATATGCGAGGGATCTTCTTACTAATCAGAACGTACTTAAATTTGATCGCGGCGCTACTTCTTTTGTTCATGAAACAGCACATTCATTTGGAGGGGTATTGGATGAATATTACGATGAGACTTTAGATGTGCCTTTAGGTTATGCTCAAAAAAATTGTATTGCAACTCCAAATTGGGGGGAATTTGGGGAACATACTCATAGGGGTTGTTTGAATAATCCTTTTTTTTATAGGCCTAGTGGAATTAGTATAATGTCTTATGTAGGTATTGTTCCTTTTAATGTAGTATCTTGTGGCTATATTTTACAGCAAATAAAGGTTTGTTCTAATATCCAAAATTGCTGGGAACAATGCATGAACCCGAGATGGAATACAATTAAACCAGGATCGGGGATTTAATAAATCCTTAAATGCATATTGATGCTTTGGGTGTTTAAGAAGCCTGATGTGCGAAGGGGTAGGTTAGTGAAATAAAAAATGTCAAATAAAAACAAAACAACAAAGCAAGTAATTTTATTAGTAGCAACTCTGTTCTTGCTAACTTTTGTTTCTGCTGAATCCTGTTATGTTCAGTTTAATTTAGAAGAAAGATTAGTTCCGCTAAATGAAGAAAATTTTACAACTAGTTTTTCTTATACTGACTTGGAAAATTTATATGGAAATTACGATGGTTTTGTTAGGGATAATTCTGTTTTTGGAGATTCTACTTATGCTTTAAAAGTTTATGATGCTTCCAATAGAGAAATAGGAGCATATTCCTTTGATACTTCTTTGCTTATGTTTTATGATAATTTTGAGAACGAAACTAATCCGGGAGGAATTGAGGTTTTGAATGAGAGTGTAAATTCTGTAATGATTCCTTTTAATGAAAGCATTTCTTCTGCTAAAGTTTTTATGAATGATGAATTAAAATTAGAATTTGTTGTTTCTAACTTATCTTGCGTAAGAAATTGTAAAATTCCGGATGAAAATGGAACAATTGGAGAAAGATGTTGTGATGATTATCTAGAATCTTGGATGTCTAATGATAATTTTACATGCATTAGTTGTGGTGATGGAGTTTGTTCTAAATTTGAAGATGAATATTTATGCTGGTCGGATTGTAAACCGGAATTAGACGAAATGAATTGTTCTGATGGATATGTTGCTTCTGATTATGGTTGTGTTGAAGGAAATATATGTGGGAATAATATTCTTGAATCTGGAGAAGAGTGCGATGATGGAGATATTTTTGATGGCGATGGTTGCTCTTCTAATTGTAAACTTGAGAAGTGTAAGGATTATGATTTTTCAAATGTTAATTGGGAAATGTCTTTGTTGAATTCTTCTTATGTGTTTTTTGATTTTAATAGATCTTATGATTCTTGTAAAGATAGCAACACTCTCATTGAAAACTATTGCGGAATAAATATTTTTAGATGGGACTTTTGGAATATTAATGAGAAGATCGCTAAAAAAACAGAAGTTAATTGTGAGCTTGGGTGTTTTAATGGGGCTTGTTTAGAAAATCCTGAAGAATGTATTATCGACGATGATTGTTTAGTAGATGAGATTTGCGTTAACGGTGCCTGTAGTATTGAAAATGATTTGCCTGAGGATCCGGCGATGCCTAGAGG
>CAZNOS010000070.1:0-2211 GCA_964574775.1 Candidatus Woesearchaeota archaeon
GTTTTGATTGCTTCTTCTGATTTTCCTTCTTTAAGTTTTTCTACTAATGTCATTGTTATTATTTTAGAATTCTGAGGCGATTCCCAACCATCACGTCTCTAAATTTACCAGAGTTTAGCTATTTTTAAAGTTACCGAGTATAGGTTAGGGGCATAAGTGTAATGTTACAAAATCTAATTATTAGAGTCTTACTATTTCTTCTCATCAACAACTTCTGCATCAACTACTTTAGAATCGTTCTTAGTTTCAGCTTGTGCAGCTTGTTCTTTAGCAGATTGTTCATAGATTTTAACACCAAGTTCTTGTGAAACTCTCTTAAGATTTTCTACTCTAGCTTTTATAGTTTGAACATTTGTTCCCTTCAAAGATTCTTCTAAATCAGTCAATTCTCTCTGTATTTTTGAGATTATTTCATTAAGTGCAGGTTTGTCTTTATATTCTTCAATCATCTTTTGACTAGCATAAACCAAAGATTCAGCTTCATTTCTTGCTAAGATTAATTCTTTTTTCTTTAAGTCTTCTTCTTTGAATTTCTCAGAATCTTTAACCATTTTCTGGATTTCTTCTTCTGTTAAAGCTCCGCCAGTAACTGTGATTTTTTGTTCTTTACCTGTTCCTAAATCTTTTGCAGACACATGAACAATTCCGTTTGTGTCGATATCAAAACTAACTTCGATTTGTGGTATTCCTCTTGGCGCTGGTGGTATTCCAACTAAATCAAATTTACCCAAAGATTTATTGTCTTCAGCCATTTCTCTTTCGCCTTGTAAAACATTGATTGTTACAGCTTGTTGTCCGTCGGCAGCAGTTGTGAAAACTTCGCTCTTTTTTGTAGGGATAGTCGTGTTTCTATCAATTAAAGCAACTCTGATTCCGCCCATAGTTTCAATTCCTAGGGTTAAAGGCGTAACGTCTAAAAGTAAAATATCTGTAATGTCTCCGCCAATAATTGCACCTTGAATTGCAGCTCCTAAAGAAACAGCTTCATCTGGATTAACAGATTTGTCTGGAACTAGACCAGTAAGATCTTGAACAATCTTTTGAACCATCGGGATTCTTGTCGAACCACCAACTAAAATAACCTTATCGATTTTTGGATTTTTAGCGTCTTTTATTGCTTGTTTTACCGGATTTTTTAATCTTTCAAAAATAGGATCACAAATTTTTTCAAAATTTGAACGAGTAATTGTAACATCTAAGTGCTTTGGTCCGTCAGCGCCAGCAGAAATATATGGAATAGTTACTTTTGTCTGTTGAGCCGAACTTAATTCTATTTTCGCCTTTTCAGAAGCATCTCGAAGTCTCTGTAAAGCAACTAAATCAGTTTTCAAATCTATTCCGTTTTCTTTCTTAAATTCAGATGCCAAATAATCAATTAATAAATTATCGATATCGTCGCCACCTAAGAAATTATCTCCGCTTGTAGATTTAACTTCGAAAATTCCGCCACCAAGTTCTAAAATAGAAACGTCGAAAGTTCCGCCACCAAAGTCGAAAACTAAAATTGTGTGATCGTGAGATTTTTCTAATCCATAAGCCAAAGCTGCTGCGGTTGGTTCATTAATAATTCTTTTTACGTTTAATCCAGCAATAACGCCAGCATCCTTAGTTGCATTTCTTTGAGCGTCTCCAAAGTAAGCTGGAACTGTGATAACCGCATCGGTAACGTCATGACCCAAATACGCCTCGGCATCTTTTTTTAATTTGCCTAAAATCATAGCAGAAATTTGTTCAGGGGAATACTCTTTATCTCCAATTTTTGTCATTTTTTTCGTACCCATTAATCTTTTAATACTTCTAACCGTGCTTGTAGGATTTGCAACTGCGCCTCGTTTTGCGACGTCGCCAACTAAAATTTCATTTCCGTTTATAGAAACTACGCTCGGTGTTGTATTATTCCCTTCTGTGTTTGGAATAATCTTTGCTCGTCCGCCTTCCATTATGCTTACCGCTGAGAATGTCGTACCCAAATCAATTCCTATAATTTTGCTCATTTTTTCTCCGTTACTCTACTCACTTTGACTTTTGATGCCCTTAAAAGCTTTTCGTTTAGCAAATATCCCTTCTGAATTTCTTCTAAAATTTTTCCATCTTCTTCTCCGTCAACTTTTACAACCGCTTCGTGCAATCTAGGATTAAAAGTTCCCTTTGTGTTGATTATTTTTACGCCGTTATTTTTTAAAATTTCGTTTAGCTCGTCGTAAATCATCT
>CAZNOS010000071.1:0-2167 GCA_964574775.1 Candidatus Woesearchaeota archaeon
TCGCATTCACATTCCCCGTAATTGTAAATCCTCTTCCGTCTATAGTTACGTTATCTACCTGAACCAACAAACAATCATTTCCTGCGCCCGCAGAAATACTTGCATTCAAAACATAACTCGCAGTTTCATTTATCGTAGTACAATTCATAATATGGAAAACCCCAGAAACATTAGTCACATTCGCCGGCAACGCACTCCCCAGTCCAATAAATAACATTCCAATTAATATCAACAAAACACCAACTTTTCTCATAAAAACGTAAACCACATCCAACTTAAAAACCTTGCGTAAAACATTCAACTCGCTCCAACAATCCTTAAAAAGCTCTCTTTCTTATAAAGAAAATACTATGGGTCATATAAAAAAATTGGTGATGCAGGGATTTAAATCGTTCGCCCGAAAAACGGAAATACCCTTTGAAAACGCAATGAACGTAATCGTCGGTCCAAATGGTTCTGGCAAATCCAATATCACAGATGCGCTATGTTTTGCACTTGGAAGAATGTCTATTAAATCTATCAGAGCAGCCAAGGCTGCGAATCTATTATTCTCTGGAAATAAAGATTACAAGGGAGTAAGCGAGGCATTTGTCGAATTGGTTTTTGATAATTCAGACGGCGCATTCGGAATTAGCTCGACAGAAGTTTCTATTAAAAGAATCGTCAGAAGAAATGGACTATCTATATATAAAATTAATAACGAAACCAAAACAAGACAAGAGCTAATAGAATTAATTACACAGGCTGGAATAGACCCAAACGGATTCAACATTGTTCTTCAAGGAGACATTATGGCTTTTGTAAAAATGGGAGCAGAAGAAAGAAGAAAAATCATCGAAGAAGTAGCTGGAATTTCTGTATACGAAACAAGGAAAGTAAAATCTCTTCACGAACTAGAAAAAACTGACGAAAAATTAAAAGAAGTCGCCGCCGTTTTAAGAGAAAAAAATTCATATTTAAAAAACCTAGAAAAAGACCGACAAGATGCAATCAACTACCAAAAAATAGAACAACTTATGAAAAGATGTAAAGCAACAGTATTGTCTAAAACAATAAAGGAAAAAGAAAAAGAAATTTGGTCGGTTGAAAAACTCTTAGAAAACAACAGAAAAGAAATTGATGATCGTAAATCTAAAGCACGAAATAAGGAAGAGGAAATCAGAATACTACAAGACAGAATTAATGAAGTTAATAAAAGCATTCAACTCTCGACTGGTGAAGAGCAAGAAATACTACATAAAGAAATTTCGGAATTAAAATCCGTACTTGGCGGAACAGGCGCAAGAAAAGAGAATTTTGAAAACAGAATAGATCAAAACAGAGAAAGAGAAACATCTCTTAAGGAGAAAATCAAGGGACTAGAATCTGAAATGCAAAAAATGCAAGGTTCAAGTCCAGAAATAAAAAAACAACAAACTGCCCTTAAAGAAATTCAGGAAAAATTTGATACCTTAGAAAAACAAAGAAGAACATTCTATATTGTTAAATCCGAGCTATCTACGTTAGAAAATAAAAAAGAAGAAAAGAACAGATTAATTATTGGATACAATAAAGAATTAGAAATAATAGAACGAAACATCAATCAAATATTTGCAGAAATTAAATATGAAAAATCCATCTCCGCTCTTACATTCCTAAAAGAAAAAATCATATCAGAAAGAATAAACCTTAAGGAAAAAAGAATCTCAATAGAAAAAGAAATTTTAGAACTTGAAAAAACAAATGCTATTCTTATTCAAGCTGTTACAAGAGAAAGGAAACTCAAGGGCGACATAATCGGATTAGATGTTTGCCCAATGTGTAGAAATAAAATAACCGAAGAGCATAGATGTTATGTAATAGATTCTTCAAACAGTAAGATAAAAAACGCAGATGAGGAAATAATAAAAAACACAGACAAAAAGAAACAACTTTCAGAAGAAATCAATATGATTATAGACAAAATGTCTTCAGAGGAACAAAAACAGAGAGAAATTGAAGTAGACTTAATAAAAATTAAAAACGCAGAGGAAAAAAAGGAAAACATAAAGAGAATCGTGTCTAATAAAAAAGAAGCTGAGGATTCATTACTAGAAATAAACAAAAAAGTAAATGAATTAAGAATCAAGTTTGAAGAATTAAAAAATATTGAGGAAAAATACGAAGATTCTAGACTAAAAATACAAGA
>CAZNOS010000072.1:0-2033 GCA_964574775.1 Candidatus Woesearchaeota archaeon
GACTTTTATGATGAAATAGCAAAATATCATGGATTGTATAAATATTGTAAATACCGAGGGAAAAACAGAAAAAAAATCGAAGAATACGCTATTCTAGTCTCTAGATATCTTAGCATTAAAGGTTGTGCTCGAATAGATTTTATTGAAAAAGATAATGAAGTTTTCATTCTAGAGGTTAATAGTATTCCCGGAATATACCCTGAAAGCAATTTGCTCTTTTCCGCAAAATTATCCGATTTAAGTTTTTATGAACTTATTATTTGGATACTAGATAACGCAGCTTATCAAGATTTAAATTAATAATGTGATTTACGAAAAAGAAATCGCCAACCAGGAAAATCGAAACGAGAGAAAAATTATTATAGAGGATGTTCCCTTTTTGAATCAAATCGTAGACAAGGGCAACTATAATGAAATGGGGTTTGAGAATTTAACAGAGGCGGAGCACTGGTCCAAGAGAGATTGTGGAGTTGTGTGTTTAGAAATGGCACTTCGTCATTTTTTACCAGAAATTCAAACAAACACAAAAGAGCTTATCGATCTAGGGTTACAAGAAGGTGCCTACAGAGAAGATGTGGGCTGGATACATGATGGATTAACTAAAATAGCTGGAAAGTTCGGCTTAGAAGGATGCCGAGAAAGTATCGGTGAAGACGTTAATAAAATAAAGAGGTATTTAGAGGAAGGTAAATTAATAATCGCATCAGTTTCCCACGGTTTTGAGGCAGGAAAAGAATACAAGGAAGACGATGGCTCGATTTATGTTGTCCCTCGCGGAGGCCATTTAGTGCTTGTTTTTGGCGTAACGGAAGAAAATAAAAGAGTTAAAGAATTGATTCTTCATCATCCTTCCCCCTATTCTTCTTACAGTTGGCCAAGCCATATTGTTCCTCTTAAAATATTTTTAGAATCATTTTCCGAAAAAGGAAATATTATTAAGCTTAATAAACCAAGCTAAATGCTTATTGGAATTGTCTACGGAGGGACAGGAGAAGAAGAGCTATACAACTTGCCAGTCGTAAAGGACATAGAAGAGGTTTTCGACTCTTGTAAATTAAGCAGTCGTAGAATATATCTCAACAAGAAGAGCTTGCCCCTATCCTTGCTAGAAGGCATTGATTTGTTTTTTATTGTCGACTCTTTTTGCAAAAATATATCAAACAGAAAATTGGTCTTTAATTACATTAAAAAAAATAAAATCGACTACATAGGTCAGAATGAAAAAGCTTTTCTGATCGCAAGAGACAAATATAAAACCAATAAGATTTTAAATAAAAATGGGATTTTAACTCCAAAATCGTTTTTAATATCTAATAATTCTGACATTCTTTCATTTAAAAAATCTTTTAGCGAAAAAAATGGTTTTTGTTTAAACACAAAGTTTCCCTTAATCGTGAAGGATAATTTTGGTTCTTCCAGCCAACATTTGGAAGTTTGTTTTGAGCGCAAAAAACTTTTTCACACGATAGAGAATTTATTGAAAAAATGTAAAAAATTGATTATTGAAGAGTATATAGACGGAATGGAAGTGACTTCCCCCTTCTTGGAAATCTTTGGGAAGAAAATAGTTTTAAATTCTCTCGAAATTGTTTATGATGGATATGTTTATGATAGAAGAATAAAGATCAAAGAAGAGAACTACCTTAAGATTCCACCCAGAATAAATGGTAAATTACTGGAAGAAATAAAGAGAATAACTTTAGTAGCTAACAGATCTATCGGATGTCGTTTTTATAGTAGAATGGATATCAAAATTAAAAAGGGCAAAGTTTATGTTTTAGAAATAAACGGGGAGCCAGTTCTCTCGAAAAATGATTTTATCGGAAGAAGCGCAAAATCACTTGGGATAGAATACGAAACTGTAATTTTAGGCCTTCTGTCAAATTCAAAAACCTTTAGAAAATTATCAAAGGATAATCCCCTCCTCCTTGCCTGAAATTTTTTTTTGATGAGATAATGAAAAGGTAATGTTTAAAACATAGAATTTACTCTATGAATATTCTTTTTATTTCAAAAGATTTGGGGGCGATTGC
>CAZNOS010000073.1:0-1950 GCA_964574775.1 Candidatus Woesearchaeota archaeon
AATGGAGATTATAAAATGAGAGAGCTAGATTTATTGAGACAGATGAATTTCGTTTTACCTGAGGAGTGTAAAATTGGAGAGGGAAAATTTAGAGAAGTTTTTTCTGTGGGAGATTTTGCTGTTAAAACCATGAAGCCTCACTTTAGAAAGAATTATGTTCTTTTTGAGGTTAATCTGCCTACGCCTTTATATACGAAATATAAATTTGGAATTCCTGATTTTAATGACCATGAACTCTTTGTATACAATGGATTTATAGACAGAGTGCCAGAAGAATTAAAAAATTCATTTTATCAAATTCATTCAGTTATGCATGATGGGAGTGCAAGCTATTTGGTCGCACAACTAATAAAAGATAGCGATGGTAATGTGAGTCTACCACTATCAAAGAGGGGCAATGTTCAAGATGCATCTTTTTGGAAAAGAATTGATCAGCTAGAAGACTTACTTATTGAACAAGACATTCCCTTAATGGATCTTAATGACGCCCATGTTGCTGTGCAAAATTTAGGCGATAGTAATGTGCCGGTGTTTACTAATTATAAAAGACTTGGAAGTAGAACTTATCCCGCTCAATTTTGGTTGGTAAGTAGAAATGAAAGAACGAAAAAGATTAGGAGAAGATTCCAGACCCTTAGAGACAAACATCAAGTATTTTAAGTCAGTTAGACGTGTAATTCTATGAAATTTAAGTGTGCGGAATGTGGTGGATGTTGCAGAAATTTTGGTGATGTTATAAAACACTTACCTCTTTTTGAATGGGAAGTGGAAAGATATAAAAAAATCGCTGAATCTAGAAAAATTAAATTAAATTTTAGACCCGTTCAATATTTACTGGAGGAGAAAACTGGGATCGTTTTCGTTTATTTGTATGGAATGACTACCGAGCCGTGTCCATTCTTGAAAGAAAATAAATGTTCTATATATTCTGATCGGGCTCTAATATGTGGACAGTTTCCGTTGCTTTGGACGGCTAAATTTCACGGGAGTAATTTCGGGGCGAGTTGTTTTTCTGAATGTCCGAATTTTGACTGCAAAAAAGATTTTGATGAAAAATTTCCGATTAAAGAAGTGAGTAAGGATGAGATAGACAAATATCTTAAAGAAACTTATGGCGGATGTTTTGAATTTGCGTTGAAAAGTAACGCTATAGGAATAGAAATACTAGATATAATTAGAAAACACGACAAAAATGGAGACTGGAAGCTGAAAAATATTTCCGAATCAGAATTGAAAAATTATAAAGTTGTTTCTTTTATTGAGTTTTTGAAGATTTGTGGATTTAAAGAAGATATTAAAAGATTGGAAGAAAAAATTTGAAGAAAATTTTCGTTTATAAATAAATCTGCCTAAGGCGGACAATATTTTTAGAGTCGGGCGTTCTACCAATGGAGCGAATAGCGACTATCAAGAACAAAAATCTAGGGCTTTGGCGGTCAATCAAATTTTATTAGTAACTTTCAAGTAGTTATAAATCGAAAAGTTTATAAATTGATAAATAACTACAAGGCATATGATGGACTTAGAAAATAGATTAGTTAAGGGTATTATGACCTTGTCAGAAACAGATCCAGAAGCAGTTAAATCACTCATTTTAATGCCTGCTTGTATGTATGGTGCCTATCATTTTGGAAGTTGTGCAATTGAAGCTGCCTCAAATCAGAGAATGGGTGACTTTATTGGATATTCTGCTCTTACGGTATTAGCAGTAATCGCTTCATATAGATCAGCTAAACACGCTAAAATTGGTTTTAAACAAGGGACTGTAGCGGCGAACAAGATCATGAGTGATACAGAATCTTCTTCTATCTAAAGTTTTCTATTGAGCCAGACTGATTATTGAGCCTAATTGTTCATAGTTGTAATTTAGGGCTTTACGCCCTATAAGTCTCAATTATGAGACTTTCAGAAAGTTTATAGGACTAGTTTTGCTATTTTTTAATTACAATA
>CAZNOS010000074.1:0-1707 GCA_964574775.1 Candidatus Woesearchaeota archaeon
AAAAAAGGAAAGATAGAAACTCCGTTCTTTATGCCAGTTGCCACCAAAACTTCCGTTAAGCATATTTCCTCAAGAGATTTAGACGAAATGGATTGTCATGCGGTTATTTCTAATACTTTCGTTTTACATTTGCGTCCCGGAGAACAATTGATAAAAAAAATGGGTGGAATTGGAAAATTTATGAATTTCAAGGGGATAAATGTTACTGATTCTGGTGGATTCCAGATGTATTCAAAATCTTTATATTTAAAATCAGAAGAGAAAGGCGTACATTTTAGGAATCCATTTACGAGTCAGAAAGTTTTCATAACCCCAGAAAAAGATATGCAAATTCAAATAGACCTAGATTCTGATATTGCCATGTGTTTAGACACGATGCCATTAATTGAACACTCAAAAGAACAAATCGTTCTTGCTGTCGAAAGAACTACGAACTGGGCTAAAAGATGTAAAACAGAACATGATAAACTTCAGAAAAAAATTCCTAAAAATAAAAAACAACTTCTCTGGGGAATAACTCAGGGTGGAATTCATGCGGACCTTAGAGAAAAATCTGCGAGAGAATTGAAAGAAATTGATTTTGACGGATATTCTATTGGTGGTCTTGCACTCGGGGAAACAATAGAACAGGAAATGAAAATGGTGAAAATTCATAAAGATATAATTGGAGAAAATAAACCATGCTATTTAATGGGCGCTGGAAATCCAGTAGAATTATTGGAAGCAATTTCGCTTGGCGTTGATATGTTTGATTCTAGATTTCCGACGCAAAATGCTAGACATGGAACTATTTTAACTAGTAATGGGAAACTAAGAGTGTCTAGAAAAAAATACGAGTTTGATAAAAAGCCATTAGATGAAAATTGCGACTGTTTTGTTTGTAAAACTTATTCTAGAGCGTATATTAGATATCAGCTACAGCAAGAAGAGGCTGTGGGATTAAGACTTGCGACGTTTCATAATTTATATTATTTGCAAAAATTAATGAAGCAGTGCAGAGAAGCAATAAAAAAAGGAAAGTTTAAAGAATTTAAAAATAAAATTATAAAAACATATAAAAAAGCTGACTCTGATATCGTATTAGATAAACCAAAAAAGAAAAAACTAGGGAAATATAATGATAACAAAAATACAACTAGTAATTCAACAGAATAAGTCCTACTGCGGACCTGCTTCTGTGAAAATGATTTTAGACAGCTATAATATAATTAGAACTCAAGATGAAATCGGAAAACTTTTGGGAGCGACTATAAGGTACGGATGTGACATTCCTTGCAATTTGGATAAATTTGGAAAATTGGGATTAGAAGCAAAATATAAAAAAAATTCCAGACTTGAAGAAGTTGAAAAAATTCTAGCTAGAGATGTTCCTTTGATAATTTATTGGAGTCCACGTGGGTATGGTCATTATTCCGTTGTTGTTGGAACTAATAAAAAAAATATTTTTATCGCTGACCCAGGAAAAAATAAAATAATAAACTTAAAAAAGAAAACTTTCTTAGAAAAATGGTTTGATATAGATAATCTAAAAGATAAACATGAGATTATCGTGATTAAAAAAATAAAAAACATTAGTAGTTAGTATCGTGCCTTCCAAAACATCGATTAAATCGATTCGTATTTCCTTACGGGAAAAGGCGCTTACCTGGCGAGCAAATCGCTTAGAACCAAAACAAGCGCGGTTAGTATATCGGTAGTATGGAGCCT
>CAZNOS010000075.1:0-1618 GCA_964574775.1 Candidatus Woesearchaeota archaeon
AAAGAGCACTCTTAATAAAAGCCCAATTTAATCTAAGAGAGTTTAATATTCCCATGAGTAAAAAAGACATTTAATGGTTTATTAATTTGATGGTAATAGAAAATTATAATCCGTCGAAGCTAAAATAAGACACCACCAGACTTCCTTATCTTTAGAACAGGGTTATAATAAAAACTATTTAAATTTTACGTCGATAAAAAATTACTCGCCACTAAAAACTTCTTTAGTCGCAGGATTTATGGAGTCTAACTCATTCCCGAGAAAACTTCTTGATCTGGATAAACAGTAATCCCTGATCCAGTAATGGTTACTGCAACAATTTTCTTTAAATGGTTTTCCCCTCTCATTTTCAAAACCTCAATCCCCTTTTCCCTAACATCTCCTCTTTTAAAATTATAAAATACAATAACTCCGTCAGCCAAAAATTCTTCAACCCCTGTTTGAGAAAATATTTCAGGAATCTGTTTTGTTTCTGTAATTAAAAAATTTGTACTTCCAAGCTTTTCAAAAAATCTAAATAATTGTTCAATATAAATTCTATATGAATCTTCTTTCCCAGTAAACGCAGAAGCAATTGCGGTCAATGAATCGATTGCAACAAAATCTGGCTTAAATTCCTTCGGCATAATAACCGGATCAATATCAATCAATAACTCTCCCTTTTGCTTAGCAAGTAATGCATCCACATTTCGAGTAATATCAAACGGATTCATTCTCTGTAATTTTAAATTTCCCTTTTTTATCAACTCCCTAGGATTCCAACCAAAACCTTCCATGTGCTCAATTAATCTTTCTTCAGATTCTTCAAAACTCATATAAAAACATTTTTTTCCTTCTTTAGCTTTATTAATTAAAGTCTGTAAACACAAAATAGTTTTACCAGAACCAGCTCCTCCAGCGACGAGAACAGAATAGCCTTGAGGAATTCCATTTCCAAGCAAAACATCGAAACCAGGAACTCCAGTTTTAACATGTTCTTTTGGAATTTTCCCCTCTTTTTGTTTTAAATTATGTACAGCATGCAAAGCGGGTGCCCTCTGCTCTTTTATTTCGGCCTCATGTGATTCAATATCTCCACCTTTTAATTCAGAATCAATTTCTTTTCTTATTTCAGCCAAATCAAATGCAGAAGTTTTTAATTTCATTCCTTTCTTTTTTTGAGCATCTGCGAAAACAGCATACTTGTGGTCTGAACCATTTATATGGTGCATCAACCAATCGCCCAAAAACTTTCTAACCTTATCAATTAACTTCTGCAAATCCTCTCTTTTCATATCTTTTGGTTTGTAAATTTTTGAAAATTCTTTTTTTAGCCCGTCGTAGAATTTGATAAATCCAACATGCTGAAGTTTATGCTCTTTTAATCCAGGATATTTTAGTTTATCCATATAATTTTCTTCATATCTAAAATGTTCTACTGCATAACTATCTAGAAAATGCATTGTCTCTCTAATCTTATCCATCTCTTCGCCCATTGAAGCTTCTTTTATCAACTCATTAAGTTCTTTCAATAAAGACTGATGCTGTTTATCAATAGTCGCTTCGTGAACACTCATCTCAGAAGTCCAAACAAATTCCTCTCCAGGCTTAATATTTTTCAAATTATTTTTTATTTTCA
>CAZNOS010000076.1:0-1614 GCA_964574775.1 Candidatus Woesearchaeota archaeon
TGACGGGTGTTTATTCGACATCCTCGGACTCATTGATAGATGTGGTTTTGGCTACTAATGTTTCTAATTTCTCGTATCGTTTTCACGCAACGGATTATGCTGGAAATATAAATTCAACTGATTTGCAGACTGTTGAAATATTAAATTCTCCGCCGGTTTTTAATAATTCATTTTCAAATATGACATTGTTTGTTTATGCGAATAAAACTCTAAGTAAAAGTTTGTTGTTTTCTGATATAGATTTTGACGAAATGAATATAAGTGTTGTTTCTGGCGAATCACTTGTTTTTGTGGAAGATGATGAACAAATTAATATATCTTCTTTAGATAATGCTCCTGGGCGGGTTGAAATAAATATTAGCGCAAATGATTCTGTTGATGTAGTTTATGCGAAAATGGAAATTTTAGTTTATGGTCCAGAGTGGGAAACTTCAACTGCGGGGTTTGAGGGAGAGACAACAAATCTTACGGAGCTGAACTCTTTTATAGATATTCCAGTGATTTTAGAAAATCCGTCTCTTGGTAAGATTAATTTTGCTGGAGTTAATCTGACTGAGCCATACATTAATTTATCTAGATATGTTTCTATAACAAATAAAAGAATTTTTGTTAATTCAACCGCTCTGTCTAGTTTTAATGTTCCAGCTACGTTAAATTTTTATGGTATTTCAGATTCTTTTCCGATAGTTTATCGTGATAATGTTATTTGCTCTTCTGGTTATTGTTCTGCAGCGTTGTTCAATTCTTCGTCCAGAATTCTTGTTGTTAATGTTACCGGATTTTCTACTTATGAAGTGAAGCCAGCAAGTTGTTCCGATGGAATACAGGATGGTTACGAGACCGGAATTGACTGTGGTGGTTCGTGTTCATCGTGTTCGATTCCTGCATCGAGTGGTGGTGGAGGAGGTGGCGGTTCTGCTAGAAATTATGATATTGGAGATGGGAATAAAAAGGTAGAGTATGTGTCTATCGAGAGTTTGAATATTGCTAAGACTATAAAAATCGATGCAGATGATAGGATAGTATTTTTAGGAGAGAAGAATGATTCTTTGTCTATTGTTTCTCTAAATAAAAGTTTGATAGTGTTTAATACTGGTTTATTGTATAATAAGAGTTTGACTATGAATGAGACTAAAACTTTAATTATATCTGGTAGGTCTATTAATATAACATATGCAAATTATTCATTCGGCAAGATTAGACTATCTTTATTGGATGCAGAAAGCAATCTTCTGGTTCCAGTGCCGGCAACAGAGAACGTGGATGAATTGGATATTGTGCCGGTTTCTATAGAGAAAATGAGTAATTTTTTAGAAGATAATTTTCTTTTAGTAATTCTTTTAGTTCTGATTATTCTGTTAATAATTTCTAAAGAGAAAAAGATCAAGTGGATTAGAGAATAGAGTAACTTTTACCACACCATGTGGATTACTATAGTTCGATTACGAATTATATATTTTTTGCCAGGCAAAAAGTTTTATAAAGAGCGGGACGATGTGAATGGTATGAGAAAAGTTGGTGTTTTGTTGATATTAATTGGAATGTTATTTATTGGATTCGGAAGTTCTTTTGAATATAATTCTTCTAATACAAGTATTAATGGTTGCGGAAACA
>CAZNOS010000077.1:0-1580 GCA_964574775.1 Candidatus Woesearchaeota archaeon
TAATTGGAGTTATTTTATTTTTAGTTGGAATAGTTGCGAGTTTCTTTTATGTTAGGAAATCGAAACATTTATAAATATCAAATTGTTATCAACTAATATCTAAAGGATACGAAATGGTAGCAAAAACTGAACTAAAAAATAACATTCATTGGCCAACTCTAAACACTGTTATGATGGTAGAAGATACTCTAAAAAAATCAAACGAAAGTGTTATCTCTATCGCAGATTTAAAAAGAAAATTACCTCGACAAGTAAATCATATTACTCTGATGGTTATTTTACAATATCTTGAAAAAAGCGGGAAAATTGTCGCAACATTAAAAGGGATAACTTGGGTTTATACAGAAAGCAAACTTCTTAAAAAATTAATAAGTCAAGGAACTGAATTATGAATAAACCAGTAAGGGTTGTACTTTTGGGGGATGCTGACAAAGCGTTCAAAAGATTAAACGAAATAGTTGGCAAACAAATTAAGTTGGGCAGAGAAAGCACCGAAGAAATGCAATTAATTAGATCTATAAAACAAAAAATAGAATTTATAAAAACTAATCCATTTTATGGAAATCCTATTGCAAAAAATTTAATGCCAGACGAATACAAAACAAAATATCAAGCCATTAATCTTTTTAGAGCAGAGCTTTCTCAGTTTTGGAGAATGATTTACACGTTAAAGGGTAACGAGATTGAAGTAGTCGCCTTCGTATTAGACATTATTGACCACCCAACGTATGACGATAAGTTTGGATATAGGGGAATCTAATATCTTAAAATTTCTAAAATAGCTCAACTTTAAAAACCTCTTTTCAGACTTATTTTCATGATAAAAATCAAGGGCAATGAAATAGAGCCACCAAAAATAACTAACTCTTTTGACCGTAGAGCGATCCAAATTCAAAATAGTATTATGTCTACATTAAAACAGCTAGGAATAGAAAGAGACAACGTCAGAATGCCAATGGAAAAAGTCCCACAAAAAAGAGCGCCAGCTTCCGTAGCTTGGTGGTTTGAGGGAAGAAATCTAAAATATAGTTATTCATTAATGCCAAGATTCGTAGAAAATCTTTATATTATAGACAAGGTTCTAAAAATCGAAGTAGCGAAACTACTTTCTAAAGAAATAAATTTTGATCAATTCGCACGTGAATTTTCAGAAGATGACAATTTATCAGAACAACTTGTAGACGCGAGAAAAACATTGGGCGCAGACGCTAATGAAATGGATTTTGAATTAATAAGTAAGAAATATAAAGATTTAGCTAGGAAACATCATCCGGACATGCCAGAGGGCGATCACGAACTCTTCCAAAAGATTAACGCAGCTCATAAGCTCATCAAGAAAGAATTAACTTAAAACATTTATCAAATCACAAACTTTTTTCCATATAAATTCTATTTTTATCTAAAGCATATCCTAGGTTTTTATAATATTCCCTAACGCCCACGCCAGAAATAACTCTTATTTTCTTGCATCCAGATTTTTTAGAAATTTTTTCAGCTTCCAACATCAATTTTTTTCCAAGCCCCAAATGCTGACCAACTTTTCCTTCGTCTCCCAAATTCAAAGCAGGACCATAAACATG